>JBIJDO010000181.1:0-5945 GCA_044344105.1 Tabrizicola sp. | reverse complement strand
GAAGAACCGCCAGCGGCCTTTCAGGACAAAGAACACTTCCGCCGTGCGGTGCGAATGAAGCGAGTTCCGGCAGCCCGGCGGCTGGCCCGCAGCCCCGATGTTGAAGCCGGGGGTGTCGACGATGTGGACATGCTGGTCCGCCGCCTCGCTGACGCCGCCGCCGATGATGGTGAAGTTCTCCTTGCGGTCACTGCCGGGCGTGTGGGCGTCGATGAAGGCGGTCTTGCAGGGCCGAAGCTCGCCGTAGCGGACGATTTGCGGGGTCATCTCACAGGTCTCCGGTATGGAGGAGGATCTGCTTCCAGATCGCGGTTTCGTCAAAGAGGGTGTAGTCGCGGCGGAGGCCCCAGGGACCCCATTCGGCATGGGTGATGCCAAGGATGTGGACGGGCGCGCGGGTCGGCGCACCGAAGGCGCCCCAGCCGGAATGGGTTCCGGTCAGGCTCCACCTTGCGGCGGCGCGGGGGGGCATCATCGGGTCGTCGCGGCCGATCTGGTGGTGGATGCTGAACGTCGCGTCGGGGAAGGCCGCACGAAGCGACATCCAGAAGCGGTCGGCATCGCCCCAGGAATGGCCGGTGACGCCGCCGGGGTATTCCAGTTGCGCGGCGCGGTCATAGACCTGGCCGATGGCGGCCATGTCGGCCCCCATGACCCGGGTCAGAAGGTCGGCGAGCATTGTGCCCCATTCATTGTCGTTGCCGCGCCCCTTGTAGGGGCCGGGGCGGTCGGTCGCCGGGGTCAGCGGCTTGACGCAAGCCTCGGGACCGCCTTCGCGTGCGATCTGGTCGCGGGCGAACTCCATCGGATCCCAGCCCATCTGGCGGACGATGGCCCCCTGGTCGCGGATCAGCCATTCGTCGTTGATCTGGTTGTTGATTGCGTGGCAGTCGGCGAGGATGCGGTAGGCAAGCCTGCGGCCCGTGGCCTTGCCATAAGCGCCGTCGCCGGTATGCGTGGCGGTGGAAAGAAGACGGTGGGAGGACAGCATCCCCTCGGCCGGCGTGCCGGACCAGATCACGTCCTCGCCCAGGAGCTTGCGGTCCGGAAACTCGGCCAGCGTGGCCATGGTCGCGGCGATCACACCCTGGTTGCCGACCACGACCGAGGCAGGCGAGCGCACCACGATGTCGGGGGCGTAGTAGTGGTGGAGCGAGGCGATCTGCCGGTCTTCCCAGATCTCTTTCGTGATGCCGATGATGTAATCCGGGAAGTCGCGGAACTTGGGGTCGAAGCCTTTCAAGGCGGGGCCTTTCACGTCTGGTATCCTTCTGGAATGCGGGCGGACCGGCGGACCATCAGGGGACCGTCGATCCGGGTTTTCTGGGGGATGGCCGTGCCGTCGATCAGGCCAAGGATCGCATCGACCGTGGCGGTGACCATGCGGTTCACCGGCTGGCGGATGGTGGTGAGCGCGTAGGCGGGCCAGGCGGCCATGGGCACGTCGTCATAGCCGATGACGCTGACATCCTCGGGCACGCGCAAGCCGAGGTCGTGGCGCGAAGATCGCATCGGGGCGATGCGCGGCCCAGAGCGCGCGGGTCGCCTCGGCGGCGGTGTCCCGCGAATACATCCCGTCGATCATGGCGACGGGGGCAAGACCTGCGTCCGCCATCGCGGTGCGGAAGCCCTCTGCCCGGTCACGCCCGGTGGAGGAGCCCTGCCAGCCCATGATATGCGCGATCCGGGCATGGCCCCCGGCGATCAGGAAGTCGGTCGCGCGGCGGGCCCCGGCGATGTTGTCGCTGGTGACATCGGTGAGCCGCGCGTCGTCCTGACCACGGTTGAAGTTCACCACCGGGATGCCAAGGGCGAGGAGCCGGGCCGTCAGATCGTTCGACATCGACACCGAGGCGGTAATGATGCCGTCGACGCGGTAGTCGATCAGCTCTTGCACGACCTCGGTGACCTTGTCGGTGGCGTTTTCGGCCATGAAGACCAGGATGTGGTAGCCGCGTTCCTGCAGGGCGCGGGACAGGCGTTCCAGCGCCATCGGATAGAACTGGTTTTCCAGATAGGCGACCACCAGGCCGATGATCCGGGTGCGTCCGGTGATCATCGCTCGGGCCAGGGGGTCGGGGCGATAGCCCAGGCGGTCTGCGGCGGCGCGGACCTTTTCGCTGGTCGCCTTTGATGCCGACGCGCCGGGGGTGAAGACCCGGCTGACGGCGGACTGGCTGACACCGGCAAGGCGCGCCACGTCGATCGCGGTGACTTTTGCGGGGGCGTCGGTCATTCGGCGGTCCAGCCTCCGTCGACAAGAAGATGCGTGCCGGTGACCAGCGCGGATGCGTCCGAGGCGAGGAAGACCACGGGGCCCATGATGTCCGTCACCTCGCCGAGGCGGCCAAGCTTGATCTTCGCCTCGATCCAGGCGCGGCGGGCGGGGTCCCGCAGGGTCTGTTCGGCGAGGGGGGTGCGGATGAAGGTCGGGCAGAGCGTGTTCACGCGGATGCCATGCGGCCCCCATTCGATGGCCATGGCCTTGGTCATCCCCTCCAGCGCGTGCTTCGAGGCGGCATAGACCGCCCGGTCGGGGCCGCCGACATGGCCCATCTGGCTGGAAATGTTGATCAGGCTTCCCGGTTTCCCGGCCCGGATCAGGCCGCGTGCAACCTCGCGGGTCAGGAAATAGGCGGCGCGCAGGTTCAGGGCCATGGCCGCGTCAAAGTCTTCGGGACTGGTGTCAAGCGCGGGGGAATGCCGTGCCAGCCCCGCGCTGTTCACCAGGAGGTCAAACGGGCCATGCGCCGTGATTTCACCCGCCGTCGCGGCAAGGTCGGTGATGTCCAGGACCAGCGTCCCGGCCTGCCCGCCCGCCTTGAGGATGGCATCGCGCGCGGCCAGAAGCTCAGCCTCTCTCCGCGCGACCATGAGAACCGCCGCCCCCGCCTGCGCCAATGCCGCAGCGGCGGCAAGGCCGATGCCCGAAGATGCCCCCGTGACAAGCGCCCGCTTGCCGTCCAGGCGGAAAGAGGGGGTCGAAGGCAGGGTCACTCCGCCGCCATCCCGTAGCCCACGTTGCGGTGACCATAGCGGCGCACGCGGATGTTGCACTGTTCGGCATGACCGACGAAGCCTTCAAGCATGCAGAGACGGCTGCCGTATTCCCCGATCAGCGCCGCGGCCTCGTCGGTGGCGATGCGCTGGTAGCTGTGGGTTTTCAGGAACTTGCCGACCCAGAGGCCGCCGGTGTAGCGCCCGGCTCTTCTGGTCGGCAGCGTGTGGTTGGTGCCGATCACCTTGTCGCCGTTTGCCACATTGGTCCGGGGGCCAAGGAACAGGGCACCATAGCTGTGCATGTTGTTGAGATACCAGTCGTCACGGTCGGTCATCACCTGCACGTGCTCATAGGCCATGTCGTTGGAGACCTGCAGCATTTCGTCGTGACCTTCGCAGAGGATCACCTCGCCATAGTCGCGCCAGGAGACCGAGGCCGTGTCGGCGGTGGGCAGGATGGACAGAAGCCGCTCGACCTCGGCCAGCGTCGCCTCGGCCAGCTTGGCGGACGTGGTCAGAAGGGCGGCAGGCGAGTTGTAGCCGTGTTCGGCCTGGCCGAGGAGGTCGGTCGCGCATAGTTCGGCATCCACGGTGTCGTCGGCGATGACCATGGTTTCGGTCGGACCGGCGAAGAGGTCGATGCCGACGCGACCGTAAAGCTGGCGCTTGGCTTCGGCGACGAAGGCGTTGCCGGGGCCGACGAGCATGTCGACGGGCTTCAGGCTTTCGGTGCCCAGAGCCATCGCGCCCACGGCCTGGATTCCGCCGAGGACGAGGATCTCATGCGCACCGCCAAGATGCATGGCGGCGACGATGGCGGGGTGGGGTTCGCCCTTCACCGGGGGGGCCGAGGCGACGATGCGGGGAACGCCCGCCACGGATGCCGTCAGGACGGACATGTGCGCGCTGGCGACCATCGGGAATTTGCCGCCGGGGACGTAGCAGCCGACCGACTGCACCGGGATGTTGCGGTGGCCAAGGAAGACGCCGGGCAGCGTCTCGACCTCGGTGTCGGTCATCGTGGCCCGCTGGGCTTCGGCAAAGCGCCGGATCTGCGTCTGGGCAAAGCGGATGTCCGCCATGTCCCGCGTGCCGACCTTCTGCATCGCGGCCTCGATTTCAGAGGCCGTCAGGCGAAAGGCAGGTGCTTCGAATTTGTCGAACTTCAGCGACAGGTCGCGGACCGCCGCGTCGCCGCGGGTTTCGATGTCCTTCAGGATGCCTTCGACGGTGGCGCGGACCTTCGCGTCATCCTCGGCGCGTTCGGACTGGGGTTTGGCGGTTTTCAGGTGGGTGGGCATGCGTGTCGGCCTTTGGAAGGTAGAGTCGGGGCAAGCCCCGACCTACGGGGATCATTCGGCGGCTTCGGCCGGTTTTGGCGGGGTCTTCTCGCCCCGGTCATAGGCTTCCCAGCCGTTTCCGCTGAAGACATCGACGCCAAGCTGGGCCATGACATGCGGGAAATCGACCATCACCCAGTTGTCGGTGATCTTGCCGTCGACGACTTTCCAGAAGTCCATGTAGCGGATCTCGACCCGCTTGCCGGTGGCGGGAATGCCCAGGAACTCACCGCCATGCGTCGCCTCTTGCCGGCCGAAGGCTGCGGCCCATTCGCCCATGTAGAGGCGGGCCTCGTCGACGCAGGTCTTGTCGTGGAAGGCGGCCTGGAACGGTTTCTGCCAGTTGTCCTGAAACTCCCGGATGCCGGTCTTGGTGCCGCAACCCTGGTTGCCCATCCAGCGGAAGGATGCGCTGAAGAACTCGCCGATGTCGGCAATTCGGTGGTCGTTCAACCCGTCCACCATGCCTTCGATGACGGCGCGGGTGGCTTCGGTCTTGGTCATGTCCGTGTTCTTCGACAGCACGGCCTGTTCGGGGCGAGAGCCTTTCATGGCGTTCTCCTTGATCGGGTTGCGGGAAGGATGTGGCGAAGCGCGCCATGCAACCCGTCGCGCGGCAGGTGCTTGAAGGCTGGGTGTCTCATCCCTTGACCGCCCCCGCTGTCAGGCCCGAGACGATCTGCCGCTGGAAGATCATCACCAGAAGGAACAGGGGCGCGGTGATCGAAACGGCGGCGGCGACTGCCAGGACCTGGTCGGTCGTCGTCGTCTCGCGGTTGAAGTAGCCTGCGATCGCGGGGACCATGGTCATGTTCGACTGGTCGAGGAGAAGCGAGGTCACCAGGAAGTCGTTGTAGCCGAGAAGGAAGGAAAACAGGCCCGTGGTGATGATCCCGGGCCACATGACCGGCATGATCACATGGCGGAAGGCCTGGATATGGGTGCAGCCGTCGACGCGGGCGGCTTCGTCCAACTCGGCCGGGATCGACTGGAAGAAGGAGCGGAGCATCCAGATCGTGAAGGGCTGGTTGATCGCGACAAGGACGGCGATGACGGCAAGAGGCTGGCCGTAAAGCGTGGGCGCGCTGTCGCCCAGGATCGGGCGCAGGATTTCGGCCGAGTTGATGAAGACGGGCAGGTAGCCGGTCACGAGAACGGAATGCGGCAGCGCACGGAAGACCAGCGCGACGATCAGGATCGCAAAGGCGATCCATGCCCCCGAGCGGGCCAGCGCATAGCCCGCAAGCGTGCCGCAGGTCAGCGAGATCGCCGTCACCCCCAGCGTGACCTGGAGGGAGTTCACGAAATTCCGCCAGAATTCATTCCCGATCCAGACGGCGCGGTAATGTTCCCAGGTGAAGCCGAAGAGCGGCTTCAGACCCAGGGCACCATTTGCGGCACCCGCGATGACGGGCAGAACCGCGGTCGCCAGGACCCAGAAGGCGGTGCCCAAGAGCGCAGCACCCGCCAGCCAGCCCAGCGCAATCCAGCCTGCGGGGCTGAAACGGCGGACGAGGCGCGGCAACCAGCCTGTGGCGAAAACCCAGGTCGCGCCCAGAAGCAGAAGGGTGAGGAGGATGTCGATCAGGGTGACGCCCTTCCCGG
>JBIJDO010000179.1:0-5962 GCA_044344105.1 Tabrizicola sp. | reverse complement strand
CCGGCCGGAAGGTCACGAACAAGAGGATGTCACTCCGGTTGACCGCCGCCGGTTGCCCGTCACGGGTGTTCACCGTTTCCTTCGGCTTCGAGACACCCCAGCACTCCTTGGGCTTCTCGGCCGTCTGTTCCTCGACGAACACATTCCAGTCCGTCATCGTGGCGACGCGATTGGTCGATTCCTGGGCCAATACGGGGGCCTGGGCCGCTGCCCCGGCAAGCGTGAACGCGGCAAGCGCAAGCGTGCGACCGATAAGGGTTGTCATGGTTGACGAGAGCCTCCAAGCTGTCTTCGTGCCGTGCCGCCCGGCCTTGTCATTCTGGCCGTTTTGACTGGCGCGGCGCCGTTCTACCCGATATTCCAGCCATACTCAAACGCGCCAAGGGGGGAAAGCCCCCCGGGCGACAATTCGCGCATATGTGACGACCGACGTCGGGGGGAACCAATGGCAAGGATCAGCGACGAGGCGGTTCCGATGCTTGAGGTCTGGCGCGGCGGACTTCTGGAATGCGTGCATCAGGGCCATGCGGTGATCTGTGACGCAAAGGGCGTGGTTGAGGCCTGGGGCAACCCCGAGGCGGTGATCTTCCCGCGCTCTTCGGCCAAGATGATCCAGGCCCTGCCCCTTCTGGAAACCGGGGCGGCTGCGGCACGCGGGCTGACCGACCGCCACCTGGCCCTTGCCTGCGCCAGCCACGAAGGCGCGGACCTGCATGTCGCGATGGCCGGGCGCTGGCTTTCGGACCTTGGCCTGACCGAAGCTGACCTGCGCTGCGGCGCGCACGAACCGGACAACCGGGCCGAACGCGACCGGCTGATCCTCGACGGCGAAAAGCCCTGTCAGCTGCACAACAACTGCTCGGGCAAGCATTCCGGGTTCCTGACGGTGACCCAGCACCTGAAGGCCGGACCCGAATACGTCGAGATCGACCACCCGTTGCAAAGGGCGATCCGCGCCGCGACCGAGGAAACCACGGGCGAGACTGTCGCGGGCTGGGGTGTCGATGGCTGCTCGGCCCCGAACTTCGCCATGTCCGTGGCAGGTCTTGCCCGCGCGATGGCCGTCTTCGCCAATGCCCGCGAAGGCCAGGGAGCGCGCGAAGGCGCGATGCACCGGCTGCACCGGGCGATGGCGTCGCACCCCGAACTTGTGTCCGGAGAAGGACGGGCCTGCACCGAACTCATGCGCGCCATGGATGGCCGTGTTGCGCTGAAAGGCGGGGCCGAGGCAGTTTATGTCGGGATCGTGCCGGAGAAGGGCCTGGGCATCGCCCTGAAGATCCTGGATGGCGGCGAACGCGGCTCCCGTGCCGCGATTGCCGCTTTGTTGGCCAGGATCGGCGTGCTGGACCCTGCGCATCCGGCCGCCATCAGACGGATGTCGGCCGTCCAGTACAACTGGCGCGGGTTTGAGACCGGGGCCTTCCGGCTGGCCGAAGGCTTTCCCGGTTGATTTGAAGGGCAAAGCAGGTAAACTTTCCCGATGAACGCCGAAGCGCCGATCCCGTTTCCGCAGTCCTCTCGCGCCGCCGAAGATGTGCGCTTTGATCGCAAGGAACTGGGCCAGATCCTGCGGGTCTATGGCCGGATGGTCGCCGCCGGAGAGTGGCGCGACTATGCGATTGCCGCAATGCGCGACCTTGCGGTGTTCGCCGTCTTCCGCCGGACCGCCGAGACGCCGCTTTACCGCATCGAGAAGCGCCCGAGGTTGCGGGCCCGGCAGGGGCTTTATGCCGTGGTCGGCATGGACGGTCGCGTCCTGCGCCGGGGCCACGATCTTGGTCAGGTGCTGAAAGTGCTGGAACGGCGGCTGATCGGCCCGGTCTGACGGAACGCCTCCTCGTTCGACTTCGTCTTCTCGTCGGAACGACCAGCGAAGAGAGACGAAGTCATCGATGAGCGACCCGGAGTCAAAGCCGTTGCCGCGCCTGCACCAGCCCGCCGCCGCCCGCCGAGATCCGCGCGATCGCCTCGTGGATCCCTTCGTAGGACACCGACATCGTGTGCCCGTTGGCATGGATCAGCCGGTCGCGGTCCACCACCATCGCGACATGCCCCTTCCAGAAGATCAGATCGCCCCGCTTCATCGCCTCGTTCGGGGCCAGAAGCCGCCCGAGGCCCATCTGCATGTCGCTGTCGCCGGGACAGGCCGTGCCGCAGGCGTGCAGCGACAGCTGCACCAGGCCGGAGCAGTCGAGCCCGAAGCGCGAGTTTCCGCCCCAGAGGTAGGGCGTTCCCCACAGGCCCTCGGCCACGGTGACCGGATCCTCGACCCAGTCGCCCAGGGCCCGCAGGTGCCGCATCGGCACGAACCCGTGCGGCGTGTTGGCCCAGGCCCCCCAGGACCCGATCACGGTCAGCCGCGACCCAAGGCTCAGCGCCATCTTCTCGGGCGCCTGGACCTGCGGTTCGGCATAAAGATGCGTGCCGGGGGCCGCGACCCAGTGCGTCGGTGCCGGTCCCTGACCAAGGTCGCCTTCCGTCATCCAGCCGCAATAGCCGTCCTTGGCGGACATCACGAAGACATAGCCGCGGTCGCGGTCGATCACGGTGACCGCCTCGCCCAGAACCAGCTGCCGGTCGCGCGCACCGCCCGGCCCGTCACAGAGATTGGCGACCGGCACGGTGACCTGGGCCTGCAGGCCTTCGGTCATCGGCGCGTTGACCACACCCGAAAGCGAGACATGTGCCACCCGGCCGGAATAAGGCGTCAGCCGTCTGTCCATCGCTTGCTCCTTGCATCAAGGCCCGCAGAGCGGACTGGTTACCATACGCCGACCCGCGCCCTGCACAACGCGGGTCAGATCCTCATCATCGCCGTCAAACCTTCCAGCACCGCCCGAGCGCCCTGGCCCACTGCGCCTTTCGGTCGCGCCGGCTGATCGCTGGGGCTGTGGCCGTAAATGTCAAAATGCGCGTAGCGCGGGCCCTCGACAAAGCGGCGCAGGAACAGGGCCGCCGTGATCGACCCGGCAAAGCCGAAGCCCGGCGCGTTGTCGAGATCGGCGATCCCCGGCTCGATCACGCTGTCATAGGGGTCATAGAACGGCATCCGCCAGACCGGGTCAAAGCCCGCCACCGCCCCAGCCTCCAGCGCCGCTGACAGGCCCGGATCATCGGTGTAATAGGGCGCAAGATCCGGACCGACGGCCACGCGCGCCGCCCCCGTCAGGGTCGCCATGCTGATCAGCACGTCGGGTGCGGCCTCGCAGGCATAGGCCAGCGCGTCAGCCAGCACCAGCCGCCCTTCGGCGTCGGTGTCGTTCACCTCGACGGTCAGGCCCTTGCGGCTGGTCAGGATGTCCTTCGGCTTGATCGCATTGCCCGCGACCACGTTCTCGACCGCCGGGATCAGCACGCGCAACTGCACCGGCAGCCTTAGCGCCATGATCATCCGGGCCAGGCCAAGCACCGTCGCCGCCCCGCCCATGTCCTTCTTCATCAGGTTCATCCCGGCGGAGGGCTTGAGATTCAGCCCGCCGGTGTCGAAACAGACCCCCTTGCCGACCAGCGTCAGCTTCGGGCCGTGCCCGCCCCAGTGCAGGTCCAGAAGGCGCGGGGCACGCGGGCTTGCGCGCCCCACTGCATGGATCATCGGAAAATTCCGCGCCAGAAGGTCGTCGCCCCGGATCGCCTCCATCCTTGCGCCGAATGCTGCCGCCAGATCGGTTGCGGCGGCTTCAAGCTCGGCCGGGCCCATGTCCTCGGCAGGGGTGTTGATCAGGTCGCGGGTCAGTGCCTCGCCTTCGGCCATCGCGACAAGGCGCGCGGGGTCAAGGCCGTCAGGACAGACCAGCCGGGGCACCGCCACGGGTTTGCGCGCCGGACGGTATCGGTCAAAGCGGTAGGTCGAGAGGAGCCAGCCCAGCGCAGCCTCGCTCCGCTCCGCCTTGTCCAGCCTGCCCGTCAGCGCCCAGGTCCCCGCCGGAAGTCCGGCCACGGCCTTTGCCAGACCGAAGCGCAGCCGCCGCCGGGCCTGCGCGGTGCCGTACCCGGCGACCGCCCCCGCCACGCCGCCGTCCGGCGCGGGCAACAGGCGCAGATCGCCAAGGCCCGCTTCAAAGCCGGTTGCGTTCAGCCAACCCGCCCAGGACGCGCCCGGTCCGGCAAGGAAGCCTGCAAGCTCTTCCGGGCGCAGGACATGCAGAGGCTTTGCGGGCGTTGCAGTGTCGGCGAAAGCGAAGGTCACGGTCCGGGGCATCCTGTGGATAAAGGGTCACATCGCCTTCAGATGCCGGAAAATCGCTGCGAAACGCAAGCATTTCCATGGGATTGCGCCCGAAACCCCGCCTTTGCCCGTCAATCCGCACGCCCGGCCCGGTACTGTCGCAGAGACGGAAAGCGCCAATGCACGTGGTTGCCGGCATGCAGCAAGGGGAACATCCGACGCTTCGGCACGGTCGTTTGACGCCGCTTGCCCGGTGCAGGAGCGTCTAGACCGACTGATCCGCCAGACCCGAATCTGTCGCAAGCGACCGTTCGGCCACCCGCATAAGCCTGGCCCAGACCGCCGAGAACGCGGTGCCGTCGGCGCGTTCCAGACAGGTCTTCGCGTCCAGGGCCACCGTCGCAAGGCTGAGTAGCCCCAGATCCCCTGCCAGCCGCCCCAGCCGCGCCAGCTGACGTGCCAGATCGCGCAGATCCTGCGCCCGCACCTTCTCCGCCAGTCCGGCCATGGTCAGCGCCAGTTCCCCCAAGGCCCGTGTCACCATCTGTTCCGCCACCGGAGCACCGAGATTGCGATAGATCAGCGCGATCGCCTCGGTATCCTGACGCACGACCTCTCGCGGCCGCAAGGCGGTTACGTCCCCCATGATCAACACCCAAGATCTTTGCACACCCGCTGCCATGCTGCGCCCGCATGCTGAAGAATTGGTTGTTCCCTGCGGACCGGACGCGGATTTTGCCTCTCGAATTTCTGTCAAATGCGGCATAGGGAAGCACCAGTGTCCCGCAGGTGCCCATGACCCTTGTCCGTCCTTTGCCCGCCTATCTGGTCCAGCGCTTCCACGGCTGGCGCGCGACGACCTATCAGGACAACCGTGCCTGGTACCGGCGGCTGGCCGAAAGCGGCCAGCATCCCCGCGCCATGGTCATCTCCTGCTGCGACAGCCGGGTGCACGTGACCTCGATCTTCGGCGCCGACGAAGGCGAGTTCTTCATCCACCGCAACGTCGCGAACCTGGTCCCGCCTTACAATCCTGACGGCGAATACCACGGCACCTCGGCGGCGGTGGAATACGCGGTGACCGGCCTTGGCGTCGCGCATATCGTGGTGCTCGGCCATTCCAACTGTGGCGGGGTCAAGGGCTGCCATGACATGTGCCGCGGCCATGCCCCTGAACTGGAGAAGAAGACCAGCTTCGTCGGCCGCTGGATGGACATCCTGCGCCCCGGCTTTGAAAAGGTCGCCGGGCTGCCCGACGACCAGATCCTGTCGGCGCTGGAAAAGCAGGCGGTGCTGACCTCGCTGGAGAACCTGCTGACATTCCCCTTCGTGAAGACGGCGGTCGAGGATGACCGCCTGACCCTGCACGGGCTTTGGTCCGACACCGGCGAAGGCGGGCTGGAGCAGTACGACCCGGCCCGCGACGTTTTCGTCGCCGTCTGACGCACAGTTTACTGCAGCACCATCCCCTCGGGCCAGGTCAGGCTGTGGTCGAGCGTGATCGTTTCCTTCCCCCCGCCCGGCAGATCGAACTCCCAGGCCAGGATGCCGCGCTGGCCGTCGACATCGGTTTCCGTCGGTTCCGGGACGGCGGCATAGGTGATCTCGAGGTCCGTCTGTTCGGAATAGGGCACCTGATCCAGGATGCGGACCGTCCAGGCCTCGTCCCCGCTGTTCTCGACGGTCATGACCGCGCTTTCGACCCGCTCGTTCGCGGCGCTGAAGACCCCCGTCTCTCCCTCCTGCCGTTCCGGCATCTCGCGCGTGACCTGCAGGGTTTCCAGGGCGCCGAAG
>JBIJDO010000178.1:0-5973 GCA_044344105.1 Tabrizicola sp. | reverse complement strand
GCATGCTGTCCTTCGGCGGCAGGTACAGGATCGCGTACCAGGGTTTCGGTCCCGCACGGGTCAGCAGCGTCGTGATCCGCACCGAGGCCATCGCCGTCCCGCAATGCCGCGCCAGATCGGCGTGCAGCCGGTAGAAGGGCTGCAACAGGTATCCGCCGGGCCAGTCCGCCGCGATCTCGGCCGCGAGCGGATCGGCCGGGACCTGGCGTCCGTCCAAGAGCTCCAGCATGCGGGTGTCTGCCGCGACAGCGACAATGGCCATGGCCCCCTTGCAGTAGCTTGCTTCGCGGGGCTTGCCGAATGCGGGCAGGTTTTCCGGTCTGCACAGCCAGTCCGCCAGGGCCCTGGCATCCTTGAGCGGCTGGACATGGCGCGGCAGTGGCGCGCCATTCTTCGCCGCCAGGGCCGCGCGGGTCAGGCTGGTCGGCAGACCCCGGCCCTGCAGGATGGCCTCGGTCCCAAGCTTGTCGTCCAGGCCCGCGTCCGGCGGACCAAGCGACCAGACCCTGAGCCCGGCATTGAAGGCCGACAACCGCGCGGTCGAGACAAAGGCCGCAAGATCGTCCCGCCCGGCCCCGGTTTCTCCCCGATGCCACAGCGCAAGGCCATAGTAGTCCTGCGGGCCGAACCGCCCGATGTGGCGGCCAAGCCGCGCGATCTGCCAGGCCTGCCGGACGATGCCCGGCCCGCCGCGTGCCGTGACCCGCGCCGCAGCCCCGGCGATGTCAAACCCGTCGGCTTCCGCGACACCTGTCAGATAGCCCAAGGCCTATCCCTGGCGCGCTGCCGCGACCGAGGCTTCAAGGATCTCCATCGCTTCCGCGAAATGCGCATCCGGAATGGTGATCGGCGCAAGGAAGCGGACCACGTTGCCATAGACCCCGCAGGTCAGGAGGATCAGCCCGCGCTTCTGCGCCTCCAGCCGGACCCGACCGGTGAAGCCCGCATCCGGTTCATGCGTGCCGGGCTTGCCGAATTCCACCGCCACCATGAACCCCGGCCCCCGGATGTCCATGATCTCGGGCGTGGTCGCGCGCAGACCCTCCAGCCGCTGCTTCAGGCGGCTCCCAAGCTCGTTCGCCCGGGCGCAGAGGTCTTCTTCCTCGATCACGTCCAGCACCGCATTCGCCGCAGCGATCCCCAGCGGGTTCCCGGCATAGGTGCCCCCGAGGCCCCCCGGATTGGCCGCATCCATCAGCTCGGCCTTGCCCGTGACCGCGGCCAGCGGCAGCCCCCCGGCCAGCCCCTTGGCCATCGTGGTCAGGTCGGCCGCCACCCCGTGCATCTCCATCGCGAAAAGGTTGCCCGTCCGGGCAAAGCCGGTCTGCACCTCATCCGCGATCATCACGATGCCATGCTGGTCGCACAGCGCGCGGATCGCCTTCACCAGATCGGTCGGCGCCGGATAGAACCCGCCCTCGCCCTGCACCGGTTCAAAGATCAGCGCGGCTACGCGCGCCGGATCAAGATCGGCCTTGAACAGCTTCTCGATCCCCGCCATCGCGTCCCTGGTCGAAATCCCGTGCGGCTCCATCGGGAAGGGCACGTGGAAGACGCCCGGCATCATCGACCCGAAACCCTTCTTGTAGGGCTCGACCTTGCCCGTCAGCGCCATGCCCATGAAGGTCCGCCCGTGGAACCCGCCGCCGAAGGCGATCACCGCATCGCGGCCCGTGGCGATGCGGGCGATCTTGATCGCGTTCTCGCAGGCCTCGGCCCCGGTGGTCACGAAGATGGTCTTCTTCTTCCACGGCCCCGGCACCTTGTCGTTCAGCCGTTCCGCCAGCCGGATGTAGTTCTCATACGGCATCACCTGGTGGCAGGTATGGGTGAACCTGGTCATCTGCTGCGCCACGGCGGCCATGACCTTGGGGTGGCAATGCCCGGTGTTCACCACCGCGATCCCGGCGGCAAAGTCGATATAGCGGTTGCCCTCGATGTCCCAGATTTCCGCGTTGAGCGCCCGATCCGCATAGATCTGCGTCATCATTCCCACCCCGCGCGAGATGGCGTCGTCGCGGCGCTTGGCTACTTCGGCGTTCAGCATTCCGGTGCTCCCTGTCTGACCCCAAGGCCTCGGGGTCTTTCCGCCATTTGATCAAACAATGCGGCGGGGTTCAATCCATCTTGGCGCGATTCAGCATTCGTTAACCCTGCCCGGTGCAGGCTCGGCCAGGCGAACAGGGCGAGGTGCCGGATGGCGGACGGGCAGCTTTCTACCCCCAGACATTCCATGACGGATGGGGACCGGCTTGACTGCCTGCGCCTTGTCCGCTCGCGCCGGGTCGGCGCGGTGACCTTTCACCGGCTGGTGGCCGAACATGGGACGGCCCGCGCGGCGCTGGCGGCCCTGCCCGGCATCGCACGGGCGGCAGGGGTCGAGGGTTACGAGATCTGCCCCATGGGCGTCGTGCAGGCCGAGGTGAAACAGGGCCGCGCGCTTGGTGCCAGGCTTCTGGCGCATGGCGAGGCGGACTATCCCGCCGCCCTTCGCGACCTGCCCGACGCGCCGCCCGTCCTCTGGGCGCTCGGCGATGCGGCCTTGCTGAACCGGCCCGCGGTCGGAATTGTCGGCGCGCGGAATGCCTCCTCGCTCGGGGTGCGGATGGCCCGCCGTCTGGGGCACGGCCTGTCCGATGCGGGCCTTGCCGTCGTCTCCGGCCATGCGCGCGGAATCGATGCCGCCGCACATGAGGCGGCGCTGGAAGGGCAGGGGCGGACCGTTGCGGTCATGGCAGGCGGGATCGACGTGATCTACCCGCCCGAGAATGCGGCGCTGGCCGCGACCATTGCCGCGCAGGGCGTCAGGATCAGCGAACACCCGCCGGGCCTGGAGCCGCAGGCCCGGCATTTCCCCCTGCGCAACCGCATCGTCGCCGGCCTGTCCCGCGCCGTGATCGTGGTCGAGGCGGCGGCGAAATCCGGCAGCCTGATCACCGCCCGCGCAGCACTTGACTACGGGCGCGAGGTGATGGCCGTCCCCGGCCACCCGTTCGACGCGCGCGCCTCCGGGTGCAACATGCTTCTGCGCGACGGGGCGGTGCTGGTGCGCGGACCCGATGACGTGCTCGAAGCCCTTGGGGAAACCGCCTCCGCGCCGGTCGCGCCCCAGGCCAGACCTGCGCCACCCCCCGGTCCTGCCGCGCCCCAGCGCCCATTGAAGGACATGGCGCTGCTCCACTCGATGATCCTGAACCGCCTTGGCCCCAGCCCCCTGGCCGAGGACCAGCTGATGCGCGATCTGAACGTCACCTCGGCCCAGTTGTCGTCCGAACTTCTGACCCTCGAACTGGACGGACGCATCGCCCGCCAGCCCGGCGGCCTGCTGGCGCGGGTGGACTGAGCGCGCTGCCCCCCGGTTGACAAGCCCCGCGCTTCGCCCACATGTTGCCCGGCCATTTGCGGCGCGGGAGTTGCAGGAAACATGCCAGTTGTCGTTGTGGAATCCCCGGCCAAGGCCAAGACCATCAACAAGTATCTCGGCCCGGATTTCACCGTTCTTGCCTCTTACGGCCATGTCCGCGACCTCCCGCCCAAGGATGGCTCGGTCGATACCGAGAATGGCTTCGGCATGCTGTGGGAGATCACACCCGAATCGAAAAAGCATGTCCGCGCGATTGCCGAGGCGCTGAAGACCGACGACACGCTGATCCTCGCGACCGACCCTGATCGTGAGGGCGAAGCGATCAGCTGGCATCTGAAGGAAGCGCTGCAAAGCTCGCTCAAGAAGGGCAAGAAGGTCGCCCGCGTCACCTTCAACGCGATCACCAGGGACGCGGTGACCAAGGCGATGCAAGAGCCGCGCGACATCGACACGCCGCTGGTCGAGGCCTACCTCGCCCGCCGCGCCTTGGATTATCTCGTCGGATTCACCCTGTCGCCGGTCCTCTGGCGCAAGCTGCCGGGTGCCAAGTCGGCCGGTCGCGTCCAGTCGGTCTGCCTGCGCCTGATCGTCGAACGCGAGATGGAGATCGAGGCCTTCAAGGCCCAGGAATACTGGACCGTGAAAGCCATCTTCCGAACCCCGCGCGGGCAGGAGTTCGAGGCCGGGATGGTCACCCTCGGCGGGAAGAAGCTGTCGAAGTTCGACATTCCGACCGCCACCGCCGCCGAGCTTGCCGTCCAGGCCGCGAAATCACGCGATTTCAAGGTGATGGCGGTCGAATCGAAACCCGCCACCCGCAACCCCTGGCCGCCCTTCATGACCTCGACCCTGCAGCAGGAGGCGTCCCGCAAATACGGCATGGGCGCCAAGCAGTGCATGAACGCCGCGCAACGCCTGTATGAGGCGGGGCACATCACCTATATGCGGACCGACGGCATCGACATGGCCCCCGAGGCGGTGATGGCCGCGCGGGACGAGATCAAGCGCCGCTTCGGCGCGGATTACGTTCCGGATTCTCCCCGCATGTACAAGAACAAGGCGAAGAATGCTCAGGAAGCGCATGAATGCATTCGTCCCACCGACATGGCTCTGGGACCCGAAAAGATCCGCGTCGAGGACGACCAGCGCAAGCTCTACGATCTGATCTGGAAGCGGACCATCGCCAGCCAGATGGCCGCCGCGCGGCTGGAGCGGACGGCGGTCGACATCGCCTCACCCGATGGGCAGGTGGCGTTCCGGGCGAACGGGCAGGTGGTGCTGTTCGACGGCTATCTCAAGGTCTACGACCAGGGCCGGGATGACGAGGACGACGAGGAAGGCCGCTTGCCGCAGGTGATGCAGGGCGAAGGGCTGGCCAAGGGGGCGGTCACGCCCGACCAGCATTTCACCCAGGCCCCGCCGCGCTATACCGAGGCGACGCTGGTGAAGCGGATGGAGGAACTGGGGATCGGGCGGCCCTCGACCTATGCCAGCGTGCTGACCACCATCGTCGACCGGGACTATGTGCGGAAAGACAAGAACCGGCTTTTCCCCGAAGACAAGGGGCGGCTGGTGACGGCCTTCCTCGCGAACTTCTTCAAGCGGTATGTGGAGTATGATTTCACCGCCGATCTTGAGACCGAGCTCGACGATGTCTCGGCTGGCGACCGCGACTACAAGGACGTGCTGGCCCGGTTCTGGCGCGACTTTTCCGCCGCGGTGGCCGAGACGGCGGACCTGCGGATCGGCGAGGTTCTGGAGAAGCTGGACGATTTCCTGGCCCCCCATCTTTACCCCGCGCGGGCGGATGGCGGTGACCCGAGGGTCTGCCCGACCTGCGGGAAAGGGCGGCTGCATCTGAAGACGGCGCGGTCCGGCGGGGCCTTCATCGGCTGCGGCAACTATCCGGAATGCCGGTACACCCGGCCCCTGGCGGGGGATGCCGAGGCCGTGGCTTCGGACGGGCGCATCCTGGGGCAGGACGAGAACGGGGTGGAGATCAGCCTGCGGGCGGGGCGGTTCGGGCCATACGTCCAGCGGGGCGAGGCGTCCGAGGCCAGTCCGAAACCGGACCGGGCGAGCCTGCCGAAAGGGTGGTCGCCGGACGGGCTGGTGCTGGAACGGGCCCTGGCCTTGCTGTCCCTGCCGCGCGAGGTCGGAAAGCACCCCGAAGACGGCGTGCCGGTCGAGGCGGGGATCGGGCGGTTCGGGCCCTATGTGAAGCATGGTCCGGTCTATGCCAACATTCCCGAGGTGGAGGAGGTTTTCACCATCGGGATGAACCGGGCGGTCGAGGTGCTGGCCCAGAAACTTGCCGGGCGGCGGGGCGGGGCGGCGAAGGCCGGGCCGCTCAAGGTGCTCGGGGCGCATCCCGACGGGGGTGAGGTCCAGGTGATGCCGGGCAAGTACGGGCCTTACGTGAAGTGGGAGAAGGTCAACGCGACCCTTCCGAAGGGGGTGGAGCCGGAGGCGGTCACGCTGGAGGAGGCCCTCGTCCTGATCGCGGAGAAGGCGGGGAAGCCGGGGGGGAAGAAGAAGGCGGCCCCGAAGAAGGTGGCGGCCAAGCCTGCTGCGAGGAAGGCGGCCCCGAAGAAGAAGGCTGCGGCGGT
>JBIJDO010000430.1:0-2804 GCA_044344105.1 Tabrizicola sp. | reverse complement strand
CCGTCGTCGTCAGCCGCTTCGGCAGGATCGAGGCCGCCTCCATCCCGCCCCAGCCCGCGATCCCCAGATCCTCCGGCACCCGGATGCCCTTGGCCTGCGCATAGGCCAGCCCGCCCACCGCCATGTCGTCGTTGTGGAAATAGACCACGTCCAGCCCCGGCGTCCGCGCCAGCAAAGTCTCCAGCCCGTAGTAGCCCGCATAGAATCCCGGCATGTCGTGCAGCACTTCGCGGTCGACCAGCGGCTGCCCCGCCCCGGCCAGCACCGCCTGAAACCCCTCCAGCCGCGCCTGTCCCATCACATCTGCCCGCGCCAAGGCCCCCACATACCCCGCCCGCCGCCGCCCGCGGCGCAGCAGAAACTGCCCCATCTCTGCCCCGCAGTCATAATGCGAAAACCCCACCGACATGTCGATCGGGCTGGTCGTCAGGTCCCAGATCTCCACCACCGGCGCCGCCACCTGCCGCAACAGCTCGACCGTTGCCGGGGTGTGGTTGCGCCCCGACAGAATCAGCCCCGCCGGACGCCAGCTGGCGATCTGGCGCACCCAGGCCTCTTCCTCGTCCATCGAATGGTTGTTCGCCCCGATCATCAGCTGATAGCCAAGGCGGCTCAATGCCCGGTCCACCCCATCCAGCACATGCGCAAACAGGCCCGAGGTCAGCCGCGGCACGCACATGCCGACCAGGGTCGAGGCCTGATACGACCCGAAGGCCGCTGCCAGCTTGTTCGGCACATATCCCAGTTTTTCCGCGACCTTGACCACCCGGTCCCGCGTGTCGTCGGAAAACCCCGTGCCGCCGCGCAGGACCCGGCTGACCGTCATCTTCGACACCCCCGCCGCCTGGGCGATGTCCTCCAGATTGGCCTTCATCCCCGCCTCATGTTATCGATAACTTTCCGCTTGACTCAGAAGACCCGCAGGCTCAGGTTAGTCTACGTTACCGGTAAACCTGACGCAAGATCAGTGCCCGCCGGGAAGGGAGGAAGTCGTCCATGCAACCGTCTGCCGACGGCCTGTTCTTCGACCGCATCGTCAAGTCCTTCGGCGGGACGCGGGCGCTGAAGGGCGTGTCGCTGAAGGTCGCGCGCGGCGAGATCGTGGCCCTGCTCGGCGAAAACGGCGCAGGCAAATCCACCCTGATCAAGACCCTCGGCGGCATCCACCGCCCCGATGAGGGCGGCGTCCTGATCGACGGTGCGCCCTACGCGCATGAGGCGGGGAAATCCGGCGGCCAGAAGGTCGCCTTCATCCACCAGGACCTCGGCCTGATCGACTGGATGAGCGTGGCGGAAAACATCGCCCTGGCGCTTGGTTACGCCCGGAAGGGCCGCCGCATCGACTGGACCGCGACGGAAGGACGCGCCGACGAGGCGCTGAAACTGGTCAAGGCCGAATTCCCCGCCACCGCCCGCGTCTCCAGCCTGACGCGCACCCAGAAATCCCTTGTCGCCATCGCCCGCGCGCTGGCCGCCGACTGCGATTTCCTCGTCCTCGACGAACCCACCGCCAGCCTTCCGGCGGATGAGGTCGAACGCCTGTTCGCCGCTCTTCGTCCGCTGAAATCCAAAGGCGTCGGGATGATCTACGTCTCTCACCGCCTGGACGAAATCTTCCGCATCGCCGACCGCGTCGCCGTGTTGCGCGACGGCCAGATGGTCGGCATGCGCCCGGTCGAACACACCACGCCCGAGGAACTGGTCTCCCTCATCGTCGGCCGGAAAGCCCGTGAGATCGCCCGGCCCCCCGTGCAGGACGGCCCTGCGATCCTTGAGGTCCAGTCGCTGAAGACCCCCGCCGTCGGCCCGGTCAGCTTTCGGATCAGGCGCGGCGAACTTCTCGGCCTCGCAGGCCTGCGCGGCGCGGGCCACGAAGACATCGGCCGCGCGCTTTTTGGCGTCATCCCCCATGCGGGCAAGGTCACGCTGGACGGGATCACCCCGAACCTCGCCACCCCGCAGACCGCGATGCGCTCACGGATCGGCCTCGTCGCCCGCGACCGGGTCGGCGAAAGCGTCGCCCCCGGCATGGCGATCCGCGAGAACGCTTTCCTCAACCCCTCGGCCACCGGGCGCAGGCCTCTGTCGCTGATGACCCCCGGCGCGGAAGAGGCCCATGCCAAGGTCATCGGCCAGCGCGTCGGCCTTTCCCCCAACGACCCCACCCTCGCCATCGAGGCGCTTTCGGGCGGCAACCAGCAGAAGGTCGTCGTCGGTCGCTGGCTGGATTCTGGCCGCCGCCTGCTGATCACCGAAGACCCCACCGCAGGCGTCGATGTCGGCGCCAAGGCCGAAATCTATCATCTGCTGTATCAGGCCCTCGCCAGCGGAATGGGCGTCCTCGTCGTCTCCACCGATTTCGAGGAAATCGCCAACATCTGCCACCGCGCCATCGTGTTCAGCCGCGGCCTTCCGGTCGCCGAACTGACCGGCGTGGAGCTTTCCACCGAATCCCTGATCCAGGCCGCATCGGCCGGTGAAGCCGCCTGAGGACCAAGATGCCCGGAATAGACTCCAACGCTGTCGAACCTACAAAGGACGAGCTTCGCGGCCTCTCCACCGGGCAAAAGCTGATCCGCCTGGCCCCGACCTATGGCCTCGTGATCCTGATGGTCGGGCTGATCCTGTTCTTCTCGGTCCTGCTGCCGAACACCTTCCCGACGCTTCTCAACCTTCGTTCGATCCTGTCAGACAAGGCGATCATCGCGCTTCTGTCGCTGGCGGCGATGATCCCGATGGTCGCGGGCCGGATCGACCTGACCGTGGGCTACGGCATCGTCCTGTGGCATATCCTCGCCATATCC
>JBIJDO010000388.1:0-3184 GCA_044344105.1 Tabrizicola sp. | reverse complement strand
CCCTGCAAACCGTCTATGGCCTGCCATGGCCCGTGGCCGTCGCTGTGGTCCTGATCCTCGGCATCATCGTCGGCGCACTGAACGGCCTCCTCGTCGAAGTCGCCCGGATCGACAGCTTCATCGCCACCCTTGGCACCGGCACGATCCTTTACGCCCTTGCGCTGTGGCACACCGGCGGGCGGCAGATGGTCGGCCAACTTCCCGACGCCTTCTACGCGATCAACGGCACCTTCGTCCTGGGCCTGCCGATCACCGCCTTCTACGTCCTGGCCATTACCCTGATCCTCTGGGTCGTCCTCGACTACACCCCGATCGGCCGCTACCTCTACGCCATCGGCGCGAACCAGCGCGCGGCGGAACTGAACGGCATTCCGACCCGCAAGTTCGTGATCGGGGCCTTCGTCACCTCCGGTGCGCTGACCGCCCTTGCCGGGGTTCTCCTCGCCTCGAAACTCCGCATCGGGCAGGCGAGCGTCGGGCTGGAATTCCTGCTGCCCGCGCTTGTCGGGGCCTTCCTCGGCTCGACCACCATCAAGCCGGGCCGGGTCAATGTCTGGGGCACCATCGTCGGCGTGATGATCCTTGCCGTCGGCATCTCGGGCATCCAGCAGTTCGGCGGATCGTTCTGGGTGGAACCCCTGTTCAACGGCACCACGCTTCTCATCGCCATCGGCATCGCTGGCTACGCGCAGCGCAAGAAAGGCGCGAAATCGAAATGACAACAGCATCTTAGGGAGGAAACCACCATGCTGAGACGGACCCTGCTTCAAACCCTTCTCGCCGGAACCGCGCTGGCCTTGACCGGCTTCGCCGCCGTCGCGCAAGAGGCCTTCGATGGCCCGACCACCGGCCCCAAGGCGGCCGAGGGCAAGACCATCGTCGTCCTTGCCGGAGACCTGAAGAACGGCGGCATCCTGGGCGTCACCACGGGGATCGAGGAAGCCGCCGCCAAGATCGGCTGGACGGTCAAGGTGCTGGACGGCGCAGGTTCGGTGCAAAGCCGGTCGGCGGCGGTTGGTCAGGCGCTGGCGCTGAACCCCGACGGGATCGTCATCAACGGCTTCGACGCTGCCGAACAGCAGGCTGCCCTTGAAGGGGTGACGGCGGCAGGCATTCCGATGGTCTCCTGGCACTCCGGCCCCAAGATCGGCTGCGACGCGCCGGGCGGCATCTTCGCCAACGTCTCCACAGACGCGATGCAGGTGTCGGATGTGGCCGCGAAATGGGCGCTGGACGATGCGGGCGGCAAGCCGGGCGTGGTGATCTTCACCGACTCGACCTACCAGATCGCCATCGACAAGGCCGACCGGATGAAGAAGGTGATCGAGGACGCAGGCGGCACGGTGCTGGAATACGTCGACACGCCCATCGCCGAGACCTCGACCCGGATGGGGCCGCTCACCACGACGCTGTTGCAGAAATACGGTGCAGCCTGGACGCATTCGCTGGCGATCAACGACCTCTACTTCGACTTCATGGGTCCGTCGCTGGCCGCCGCCGGGATCGACGGCAAGGGGGCGCCCAAGGCCGGGTCCGCCGGGGACGGCTCGGAAGCCGCCTTCCAGCGCATCCGCACCGGCCAGTATCAGGCCGTGACCGTGGCCGAACCCCTGAACCTGCAAGGCTGGCAACTGGTGGACGAGTTGAACCGTGCGATCCAGGGCGAGGCCTGCTCGGGCTACATCACCGCCCCTGCGCTGGTGACAGAGGCGGGGCTTGCCACCACCGAAGGCAACGCTTTCGATCCCAACAACGGCTACCGCGAGGCCTATGCCGCAATCTGGGGCAAGTGAGCCGGATCAGGTGACCTCCCGAAGCCCCGGCGCAAGGCCTTGCGTCGGGGTTTCCTGCTGCCTTGGCGGCGAAACGGGGGCTCTTCCCATCGACACCCTGGGGGTCGCCCCGAAGCATCAGGCCAGCGATTGCGCGGCTGTTTCCGCATTGCAGCCAAAGCTTCCCTTGAGCCGCTGCGCCTGACGCCGCGGATTGCGGAATTGTTGCGCAGGAATGACGCTGCCGGTAACAATGCCTGCGGAAGAACTCTGGGGCATCGATGGCAGCACAGGCCCTTGCCGATCAGCGCGGATCGACCTCTGCCCGCTCTTCAGGAAGGGCAGCCTTTCCGTGAGTGTTCTGAAATGCCCCATCCAGCTTGGCGCAGAGCCGAACCGGGCTTCAGCAGCAGGTCCGGCAGGATGAAGCGCACTGCGCTGATCCATGTCGGGCTGGAGAAGACCGGATCGACGGCCATACAGGCCTGGCTGGACGCAAATCGGGCCGACCTCCTGCAAGCGGGAATCTGCTTTCCGCGCAGCCTTGGTTCGCCGAACCACACCCGGCTGGTGGCTGCCTGCCTTGACGACGGGGTCGTGGACAACCTCAAGGCGCACTCTCTGGCCAACACGATCTGGTCCGAGGCGGGATGGCGCAACCGGATCCGCGCCGAATTCGACCGCGAGCTTGCCCAGGCAAAGGGGTGGTCGAAGCTTGTGATCTCAAGCGAGCTTATCTCGAGCCGCCTGCACAGTGGGACCGAGATTGCGCGTCTGGCCGAATGGATCGGTCGTCATGTCGACCGGCTGCATTTCGTCGTCTATCTGCGGCGGCAGGACGAGCTGGCGGTCAGTCGCTTCAGCACGGCGCTGAGAACCGGCCACGCCGGGTTTGATGACGTCTGGTCCGACCTTTCCGGCAAGGGCTTTCTGGTTCTGCCCCCAGGGCGGCTGGTGCGCGATGACCTCGAGTACTTCAATCATCAGCGCATCCTGGCCCGGTTCCATCAACTGCGTGACATCGACCTCACGGTTCGCGTCTACGACCCGCCCGGCCCCGCCGTGGATGTTGTTGCAGATTTTCGCGCACTTCTGGGCCTTTCGCCAGGGCCGGCCCAAGCCGTCGGCCATCGTGCCAATCCCGCCCTTTCTGCCGCCGCACAGTACGTTATCGGCGAACTGAACCGCGACAATCACGTGCAATGGCCCAGCGGCGCACGGAACGAGCCCTACCGTGCCTTGCTGAGACGGATCGAAACCGAGTTGCCGGGCGTTCCCCGCAGCGTTCCCCGCAGGGAAGCAGAAGCGTTTCTAGCGAAATTCGCGGCGAGCAATGCCGAGGTAGAGCGTGAGTGGTTTCCGGGTGGCATGTTCCGAACGGGTATGGCCCACTGGCCAGAAACGCTGGACTA
>JBIJDO010000174.1:0-6044 GCA_044344105.1 Tabrizicola sp. | reverse complement strand
CGCCGCCGCGCGATGACCGTGCCCCTCCTCGACAAAAGCAATGACGCGGGTACGAAGTTCCATAGGATGCGATTTGCCCATCAAGACCCCCTAAATCTGGCAGGATCAGGGAATCACAAACCACTCACCTTGGGAATCCTGAATCGGACAGGGAGCGACTTGCACTAAAGGTCGATCTCGCCGTTCGGGCCGGGCTGGGGCAGGGTCTTGGGCTCGAACTTCGGCACGAGCGGCGCAGTGCGGCGGATCAGGATGTCGCCGTTCGGCAGCATCGCCGGGGCCTCGTAATTGCCGATGTCGTCGATCAGCGCGATCAGCTGGCCGATTTTCGGGCCGATCTCGGCACCAAGGCTTTCGAGCGCAGGCTTGGCCTCTTCCAGCGCCTTGCCCATTTCGTCGATGGCGGGCTGCATCTCGTCCATCATGCCGCGCATGACGAGTTTCATGCCTTCTTCCATCAGGCTGAAGCCTTCATCTTCGGCCTCCGGCACGACCGGAGTCTCCTGCGCGAGGGCAGGGGCTGACATCAGCGCAAGAACCAGGGCGAGTCTCATGATCCGAGTATGGGGATGGCGGCCCCGGTTTTCAAATCACACTTCGGGAAAGTCGATGGTGACCGGAAAATGGTCCGACGCCTGCAGGAGGGCGTCGCGGAGATCGGGCGTCGCCAGGACCTCGGGGTCGTTGAACGGATGCCAGATGCGCCAGTCCGGGCCTTTGGCGACCAGGTCGGGCGAGACCATGATGAAATCCAGAAGTGCCTCGAAAAACCGTTTCTGCGGGGCAAGATAGAAGCGTGCCGTGGTGGGCTGGAAGCCGACCCTGGTCTGCAGCGCCATGGCGGCGTGCGGATCGGTCAGGCGCTTCGCGGGGTCCAGGGTGGTGCCAAGGACGATCTCGACGCCGGACTGGCCGAAGAGCTTCTCGAACTCGTCGATGCCGGGGCCGTCGTTGAAATCGCCAAGCACGACGAGGCTGTCGCCCCTGCCAAGATGTCCATCGACCCGCTGGCGGAGCCAGAGGCACTGGGCGATCTGCTTGCGGCGGTTTTCGATCGAGAGGCGCTGCTGCGCCGCGCGCCCCGTCGCACCCGAGGGGTTCTTCGACTTGGCATGCACGCCGATCAGCCTGAGCCGGGTGCCCTTGGCCGTCGTGACCGCAAGCTCCAGCGGCGGCTTGGAAAAGCGGATGGTTTCGGACACCCCGTCAGCATCAAGGTCATAGCGGAAGGTGGTGTCGAAGCGCGGGGCCTGAGCCGAGCCCTGCGTGTTGGCCGGCGTGCCTTGCGGGTCGTGCCGGACGGTCAGGCGGTCCGGATCATAGAGAAAGCAGATTTCCTGTTCGGTGTCGGAGGGATAGCCGAGAAGCGCCTTGCGCGCCCTGAGACCGAAGGCGCGGGCAAAGGTTTCAAGCGCGGTCACCGACGAGCGGCGGCTGTTGGTGTCCGGCCCTTCGATGATCATGATCCCGTCGGCATCGAGCGCGGTGAAGACGCGGCCGAGGGCGGCCAGCTGTTCCCCGCGCGAGGTCCTGTAGCGGCTGGAGGGTGTGCGGTCGGCAAGCATCCGGCCCTGGTCGTCGAACAGGACGTTGAACCATTCGACATTGTATGTGGCCAGTCGCAGACCCGGCTTGGACAGCGTCATGCGGCTTCTTTCGCCGAGATTTCCGCCCAGGCTTCGTTGATCATCTGCAACCGGCGTTCGGCCAGCTTCATCGCCTCGGGCGGGACGCCGCGCGCCTGCAGCACGTCGGGGTGGGTGTCGCGCACGAGATCCTTCCAGGCCTTGCGGGCGGTGTCCTTCGAGGCGCTGCGGGGCAGGCCGAGGACGTCGTAGGGATCGCGCGGCGCACCTTCGACAAGGCGGGAGCGGACGATCCGGAAACAGGCTTCGTCCAGGCCGAATGCCTCGGCGACATGGGCAAGGAAGGCATCCTCGCCCGCATGAAAGGACCCGTCGGCGACGGCGATCTGGAACAGGGCCTCAAGGATGTCGACCAGGACATGGTGGTCATCGGCGCAGATGCGGCGGCCTTCGGGATTGAAGAGCCGGGCGACCTTGCGGGAATAGGCATCAAAGCCCGCAACGTCCTGGCGGGCCAGGTTGTAGACGCGGGCGGCGTGTTCTTCCTCGCCCTCGGGGAAGGTGAAGATGCGGCGGAAGGCGGTGACCTCGTCGCGGGTCACGGTGCCGTCGGCCTTGGCCATCTTCGCGCCAAGCGCGAGGACGGCGATGGTGAAGCCGACCGACTGTTCGGGGGCGGGGCTGGTGCGCAACTTGTCGAAGACGACCGACAGGGGTTCGCCCTGGACAAGGGCGGCGAGGGCTTCGGTGATGCGGGTCCAGATCGACATGAGCGCGATCCTATCGCGGCTGCAGCGCGATGTCAGAGGATTTTCTGCATCAGCACAAGGTCGATGAACCGGCCGAACTTGTAGCCCGCCTGCGGGACGGTGGCGACATGGCGATAGCAGAGCCGCTCATGGAAGGCGCGGCCTTCGGCGTTCTCGCCCGAGACGCCCGCGATCATCTGGTGCGCGCCGCCCCTGCGGGCGTGGTCTTCAAGGGCGGTCATCAGGGCGCGCCCGATGCCCCTGCCCTTGGCCGCCGGGCTGAGCGAGATCGAATGTTCCATGCAGGTCCGGTAGCCCGGACCGGCGCGGAACTGGCCGTAGCTGGCCTGGCCGAGGAGGGTGCCGTCCGCGAGCGCGACGAGAAAGCCGTGCCCGGCGGCGGACTTGGCGGCGATCATCTCGCGGATGTCGGCTGCGGTTTTCGGCACCGGGTTGAAGGTGATCGCCGAGGTTTCGATCCAGTGGTTGAGAATGTCCGCGATGGCCGGGGCATCGTCGGGCAGGGCGGGGCGGATCACGTCAGGACCCGGGGGCCGTCCGGGGTGGCGAAGCTGGCGCGGAAGGAACGGTAGGGGCCGGGCCCGATCCGGACGCGCGGGTCGGCGGGCTGGCCGCGCAGGGCGGCGGTCAGGGCTGCGGCGTCCGGGTGGGTGATCTGGAGGCCGGTCAGGCGCACGCCCCGGTCGGGCAGGTCGCGGGCGGGATGGCGGTCGCCCTGCCACTGGATCAGCGCGGGGTGGCCGTCGTCGAAGGGCAGCCGGCCGGAGGCGGGGATGGCAAAGCGCCAGCGGTAGTCGCCGCGTTGAAGGTCGGTGGCGGTGCCGGTGCCTTTGGGGGCTGCGGTCAGGGCGCTATCCAGGTCTTCGGTGCGGCAGATCCAGTTGGTCAGGCGCGGTGGGCCCTGGAAGCGGTCAAGGTCGAACCAGCGGGGATGGGGGGGATGCGGGGCGTCGGGGTCGGCGGCGATGACTTCGAGGTAGAGATCGCCCAGGTTCAGAAGCCGGTTGTGGGTGGCCATGTGTGGATGCTTGCCGCCGGGTTCAAGCGGCACGCCGAGGGCGGCCTCGACCCAGGTTGCGCCCTCCGCAAGGGTGCCGGCGGACACGGCAAGATGGTCGAGGGCAAGCCTCATTCCGCGCCCATCGCGACGACCCTGGTCTGCGCCTTCAGGGCAAGGGCGAGCGCGGCGAAGCGGGCCTGCGCGACCTCGCCGAAAAGGCCGGAGCCGTCCTCGCTGAGGGCAAGGGTCAGGAGCCGCTTCTTCGGGTTCCAGCGCAACTCGCCCGCCTGCGCCGGATCGGCGATCGAGAACATCGCGCCGAAGCGCATCGCCTTGCCCAGGGCCTCGGCCTCCTGGATGTCGGTTTCGGAGAGGAGGCGGAAGAGCGGCTCCATCCGGCTGCCCGCGCGGCTGTTCTTGTAGCGGTGCAGGAGGGCGAGGCCGAGGAAGACCCGGCCGGGATGGTCGAGGCCGCCAAGGTTGGCGCGGGTGGCGTTGTCGAAGCAGGCCTCGGCCCGGTAGTCGGGATGGGCGCGCCATGTGGTGTCGTGGAGGAGACAGGCGGCCTTCACGAGGCGCAGGCGGTCGGGGGTCGCGTCCTTGAAGAGGGGTTCGAGGAAGGTGAAGAGCTTCTTGCCGAAGCCCGGAATGCGGGCCTGGGTCAGTTCGGTCATCCGCGCCGCCTCGATCAGGGGGTCGCGGGCGCGGAGGCGGTCGGGCATCTGTTCGAACAGCAGCCCCTCGCGGATGCCGTAGGCGGAGACGTCGATCTCCGACGGTTTCAGGACGCGGATGATCTCGCGCAGGACCTCGCAGGCGAGGGGGACAAGCTCCATCCGTTCGGCGGAGGTGCCGGTGCGGCCGCGAAGCGCGGCGAGGTCGGTCGAGGCGAGCCAGTCGAGCGTCGCCGTCAGTCCGTCGGGGGTCATCCGGTATTCGTGCAGCACGGTCAGCGGGTAGTTCCGCCGCTCCATGTCCAGCCGCGCGATGACGCGCCAGGAGCCGCCGACGAGGTAGATGCGGTCGGTGTCGGGGCGGATTTCCTTGGCGGCGGCTTCGAGGATCGCGTCGATATGCGCCTTGCGCCGCTTCGGGTCGGAGGAGACCTGCTGCAGCCGGAAGGGTCCGAGCGGCGTCGAGATGCGCCTGCCGACACGGCCGTTGCCGATCCGCGCCAGTTCCATCGAGTTGCCGCCCATGTCGCAGACGATGCCCTTGGCCTCGGGCCAGCCGAGAAGCACGCCCTGGGCCGAAAGCCGGGCCTCTTCGGCACCGTCGATGACATGCAGCTTGAGCCCGGTCTCGCGCAGGACCTGGGCCTGGAAGTCGGGGCCGTCCGTCGCCTCGCGCGTGGCGGCGGTGGCGACGACGGTGAAGGGGCTGATGTCCATCCCCCTGGCGAGGAGCGAAAAGCGCTTCAGCGCGGCCAGCGCGCGCGCCTTGCCTTCGGGGTTCAGATGCCCGGTTTCGGCCAGGCCCTTGCCAAGACCGCACATGATCTTTTCGTTGTAGAAATAGGCAGGCGACCGGGCTGCCCCGTCGAAGACCACCATCCGCACCGAGTTCGACCCGACATCGACCACCCCGACCCGGCTGAGCGCGCGGGCGGACGGGTCGTCGAACAGCGGTTTTCCGAACGGACCCCAGTCGCCCGCATCGTCATCGTCTTCGGGCGGGGCGGGTGGACCGTCTGCGGCCATGGTCAGATTCCTCCGGGTCGCGTTCGGGCGGCATCGTGCCGGGGAGTTCGGGGAGGGTCAACCGGCCTTGGCACCCGGCCCTGCCGCCCCCCGAAGGCCTGTGACGCCCGGTGCAACAGTCCCTCAAGGTCCGTTGGTCCCGGCGCTACCGCGCGGCGGCGGAACCGCCCGCCTCCTCGTCCTTCACTGTCACCAGCCGCGGCGCGTCCTTGGCCCCGGCGGTGCCGCGGCCCGACAGCGAGGGGTTCTCCATGAAGAACTGGTGGCAATTGAAGAGCTTCGCGCCTTCCGGCCCGAGGTCGCGGGCATAGCTGCCGTCCGGGGATAGCACCCAGCTTTGCGCCTCGTCGCCAAGGTTCGCCGCCATGATCTGGGTCAGGATCTGGCTTTTCACCGTGGGGTTCAGCGCCTCGACCAGGGTTTCGACCCGGCGGGTCAGGTTGCGGCCCATCCAGTCGGCGGAAGAGAAGAACACCCGCGCCTTGCGGGCCGGCAACCCGTGGCCGTTGCCGAAGCAGACGATGCGGGAATGTTCCAGGAAGCGCCCGACGATGGACTTGACGCGGATGTTCTCGCTCAGCCCCTTCACGCCGGGACGCAGGCCGCAGATGCCCCGGATCACCAGGCTGATCCGCACCCCGGCCTGGGAGGCGGCATAAAGCGCGTCGATCACGTCGGGGTCGATGACCGAATTCATCTTGGCCCAGATTTCCGCCGGACGCCCGGCGCGGGCATGGGCGGCTTCCGCCGCGATCATCTCCAGAAGCCGGGGCTTCATCGTGATCGGGCTGATCGCCAGGTTCTCCAGCCCTTCGGGCTGCACATAGCCGGAGAGGTAGTTGAACACCTTCGTCGCGTCGCGCCCAAGCGCGGCATCGCAGGTGAAGAAACTGAGGTCGGTGTAGATCCGCGCGGTGATCGGGTGGTAGTTGCCGGTGCCGAAATGGGCGTAGCTGCGCATGGCGTGGCCTTCGCGGCGCACGACGAG
>JBIJDO010000044.1:0-12164 GCA_044344105.1 Tabrizicola sp. | reverse complement strand
GTTTGACACGGCGGATTGCGCGACACAGGTGTGGCAGACCGGGCTTCTGACCCTGCGCCGCATCTGCCTGGACGCGGGCCTCGGCGAGCATGCCAAATGGGGCCATCCCTGCTACATGCACGCGGGGCGCAATGTCGCGATCATCGGGGCGTTCCGGGGCGATTTCCGCCTGACCTTCTTTCACGCCGCCTTGCTGAAGGACCCCGAGCAGGTTCTGCAGAAGCAAGGCCCCAACACCCGGCATGCCGACTGCCTGCGCTTTGTCGACAGTGCTGCACCGGGCGCGATGGAACCCCTGATCCGCGCCTATCTGGCCGAAGCGATGGGCTATGCCGATGAGGGCGTCCTTCCGGCGAAGGAAACGTCCGACCTGGCGCTTCCGTCCGAACTGATCGAGGCGCTTGATGCCGACCCGGACCTCGCCGAGGCTTTCCATGCCCTGACGCCCTGACGCCCGGACGGCAGAAAATTCATGTCCTGCAGGTGACTTCGGCCAAGGCGGCGGCCAGCCGCACCGCGCGTATCCTGAAGGCGCGTCCCCTGATCCTGGCGGGCAAGGGCGCGCATGACCGTTAGGACGGGCCGCAGGCCTTCAGCCGGGGAAATGGCGTCCGACGAGTTGGGTCAATTTGCGGTGCAGGGGCAGGGTCCGGTGCCGGATATGGATCGCGGCAAAGACCGGCTGACGCAGGGGTTCGGCATCCTCCACCAGCCGGAACCGGCCCGCGCCAATAAGGTCCCCTGCCGTCTTTTCCAGCACATAACCTGACCCGCCCATCGCCTGCAGAAGCGACACGACCGAACCCGACTGCCCGACCGACACGGCGGCCGAGGCAAGGTCCGGCGTGATCTGGCGGTGCATCTCCTCGAACGCCGGGGAGAAATGCGCGAACACGAACCGCGATGGCGTCACCCCAGCCAGCCGCGCGGTTTCGGTCGAGATCATCCGGTAGGTTACGTCGCCGACATTGTCAAAATGCAGGTCGGGATGCGGTTTGGGACTGAACATGACGGCGAAATCAAGGATGCCGGTCAGAAGGTCCGCGCACATCTGGTTGGAATAGTCCGGCTCGATGTAGAAGGCCGTCTCGGGCAGGGCGCTGCGGAACTCTGCCACCCAATCGCCAAGATAGACCGCCGCAAGGTCGTTCTGGATGCCCAGCCGCAACAGTTGCGATGCCCCCTGCGGGATCTGGATGCGCCGCCGCGCCTCGTTCCATTCATGCCGCAGCGCGCGGGCATGGGGCTCGAACCGCTTCCCCTCGGGCGTCAGGTCGGTCCCGGCGCGCGAGCGGTCGAAAAGCCGCGACCCGACCGCCTGCTCCAGCGCCGTGACGCGGGCCGAGACCGTGGACTGCGTGATCCGCAGCCGCTCGGCCGTGCGGTGGAAGCTGCGGGTCTCGGCAAGGTCGAGGAAGGTGTCCAGAAGGTCGATCTGCATCGCTCACCTGATCGGCTTATCCGATCAATACCCCGGTCCGGGCCGAATTGAAAGCTTGCGCGTGGCGCGGGATAGTGGGCCTGGGTCAGGGAGCGGATCATGGCGGAATTTGCGCAGGCGCGGGTGGTGATCATCGGGGGCGGGGCCGTGGGGGCTTCGGCGCTGTATCACCTCGCCAGGGCCGGGTGGACCGATGTCCTGCTTCTGGAAAAGAACGAACTGACCGCCGGTTCCACCTGGCATGCGGCGGGGAACGTGCCGACGTTTTCCGCCAGCTGGTCGATCATGAACATGCAGCGCTATTCGGCGTCGCTGTATCGCGGCCTCGGCGAGGCGGTGGACTATCCGATGAACTATCATGTCACCGGATCGGTCCGGCTTGGCCACTCGAAGGAACGCCTGCAGGAATTCAAGCGCGTGGTGGGGATGGGGCGGTATCAGGGCATGGACCTGACCATCCTGTCGCCCGACGACATCGGCTCGAAGTACCCGTTCGTTGAGACCCACGACCTGACCGGGGCGCTTTACGACCCCTATGACGGCGACATCGACCCCGCGCAGCTGACGCAGGCTCTGGCGGCGGGCGCGCGGAAGCTTGGCGCGCGCGTGGAACGGTTCTGCCCGGTGACGGCGGCGAACTGGACCGGCAGCGAATGGATCCTTACCACCCCAAAGGGCGATGTCCGGGCGGAATATGTGGTGAACGCAGGCGGCTACTATGCCGCGCAGGTCGGCGCGATGTTCGGCCGCCGGGTGCCGATGATGGTGATGAGCCATCAGTACATGCTGTTCGACACGATCCCGGAGCTGGAGGCCTGGTCGAAGGAGAGCGGCCACAAGCTGCCGCTGCTGCGGGACGTGGATTCGTCCTACTACCTGCGGCAGGAGAAGATGGGCTTCAACCTTGGCCCTTACGAGAACCCCTGCCGCGCGCATTGGGCCACCCCGGACGACCCGATGCCCGAGGATTTTTCCTTCCAGCTCTTCCCCGACGATCTTGACCGGCTGGAATGGCACATCAACGACGCGATGGCGCGGGTGCCGCTGTTGGCGCAGGCGAACCTGACCAAGGTCATCAACGGGCCGATCCCCTACACCCCCGACGGCAATCCCCTGATCGGCCCGATGCCCGGCGTGCCGAACGCGTTCGAGGCCTGCGTCTTCACCTTTGGCATCTGCCAGGCGGGGGGTGCAGGCAAGGTGCTGGCGGAATGGGTGACCGAGGGCGGCACCGAATGGGACATGTGGTCCTGCGACCCCCGCCGCTTCACCGGCTGGGAGGATCACGATTACCTTGTCGAGAAGGGCAAGGAGGTCTACGGCCACGAATACGGCATGCATTTCCCGATGGCGCGCTGGCCCGCCGCCCCCGACCGGCGCTTGTCCCCGGTGCATGCCAAGGTGAAGGCCCTCGGCGGACAGATGGGGGCCTACAACGGCTGGGAGCGGGCGGAATGGTTCGCGAGCCCCGGCGACGACACCTCATGGGAGGCCAGCCAGACCTGGGGCCGCAACGGCCCATGGGAGGCCCGGATCCGCGCCGAATGCGAAGCGGTGCGCGACGGGGTCGGGGTCCTGGACCTTCCCGGTTTCACCCGTCTTCGCCTTGTCGGCCCCGGCGCGCGGGCGCATCTGGCCTCGCTCACCGCCTCGAAACTCCCGCAGCCGGGGCGCACCGGCCTTCTCTACTTCGCCGATGACAGGGGTCGGATCGTCACCGAGATGACCTGCCTTCCCTTCAGTGACGAGGACGTGGGCGTCATCACCGCCGCTGTCGCCCAAAGCCACGACGCCGACCTCCTGCGCAAGGGCCTGCCCGCGGGCGTGGCGCTGGAGGACTGGACCGACCGCATCCACTGCTTCATCGTCACCGGCCCCAAGGCCCGCGACCTTCTGGCGGGGGTCACCGAGGGCGACCTGACGCTGCCCTGGCTGTCCGTGCAATACTCCGCCAAGGTGGCGGGCAAGGATGTGGCTCTCCTCCGCGTATCCTTCGCCGGGGAACTGGGCTGGGAAATCCACTGCGACCGTGCCGACGCGGCCGATATCTACGACACGCTTCTCGCAGGCGGCGCGAAACCCTTCGGCATGAAGGCCCTGAACGCGCTGCGCGTTGAGAAGGGCTACCGCGCCTGGAAGGGTGACCTTTCGACGGATTACTCCCTCCTCGAAGGCGGGCTGGAGCGCTTCATCGACTGGACCCACGACTTCCCCGGCAAGGCGGCGCTTGCGGCAGAGAAACAGCGCGGGGTGAAGAAGCGCTTCGTCAGCCTGAAGGTCGAAGCCGGGGACTGCGACGCGCCCTACATGTCCACCCTCTGGCACGAGGGCCAAGTGGTCGGCGAGACGACCTCGGGTGCCTGGGGCTACCGGGTCGGGCATTCCCTTGCCTTGGGCATGCTGCGGGCCGACCTTGCCGTGGCAGGGAGCGAGGTCGAGGTGGAAATCTTCGGCGACCGGGTCAAGGCGGTGGTGCTGGCGGACGGCCCGACCTGGGACGCCAGGAACGAGCGGATCAAGGCATGAACCCGCTGCCGGCCACCATGTCGGGGGTCCAGCTGGTTGGCCACGGCGGGCCCGAGATGCTGGTCTGGCGCACCGACCTGGCCGTCCCGCGCCCCGGACCGGGCGAGGTGCTGGTCAAGGTGCTGGCGGCAGGGGTCAACATGACCGACATCAACACGCGCAAGGGCTGGTACGGCGGCGAAGGCCGCGCTGCCGGATGGGCGGGCGAGATGGCCTTTCCCCGCATCCAGGGGGCCGACCTCTGCGGCCGGATCGTGGCCTTCGGGGCGGGGGTCGCGGACCTGACCCTCGGGGCGCGGGTGATCTGCCCGACCAACCAGCACGAGCCGACCGGGGCAAATCCGATCCGCTTCGTCTCGATCGGGTCCGAGTTCGACGGCGCTTTCGCGCAGTATTGTCTGGTGAAGGCGCGCCACCTGCATGACGTCAGCGCCTCGCCTCTGACCGACATCGAGATCGGGGCCATGCCCTGCGCCTATGGCACTGCCCACAACCTTCTGACCCGCGCTGCGGTCGCCGTGGGAGAGCGGGTTCTGGTCACCGGCGCTTCCGGCGGGGTGGGGCTTGCGGCCGTGCAACTTGCGATGCTGCGCGGGGCCGAGGTCACCGCGCAATGCAGCCTGGCGAAATCCGCTCCGCTTCGGGCGGCGGGGGCCGCGATCCTGTCTCGCGAAACCGCGCCGCGCGGTCAAAGCTTCGACGTTGTCATCGACATCGTCGGCGGCGAGGGCTTTCAGGACCGGCTGGACGCCCTGCGCCCCGGTGGCCGCTATGCCACCTCGGGCGCGGTCGGCGGACCGCTGGTCCAGGGCGACCTGCGCCGGATCTACCTGAACGACCTCACGATCCACGGCGCGACGCATCAGCCGCGCGAGGTGTTTGCGGGCCTTGTGACCATCATCAACACCGCCCGCCTGCGCCCGGTGGTGTCGCAGACCTATCCCTTGCGCGACATCGCCCAGGCCCAGGCCGACCTTGCCGCCGGGCGATACCCCGGCAAACTTGTCCTTGTTCCCCCGGAGACCGAAGCATGACGATCCCAACCAAGGCGCGGGCGGTGGTGATCGGGGGCGGGGTCTCGGGCTGTTCGGTGGCCTATCACCTCGCCAAGGCAGGCTGGAGCGACGTCGTGCTTCTGGAACGTCGCAAGCTGACCTCCGGCACCACCTGGCACGCGGCGGGGTTGATCGGGCAGTTGCGGGGCAGCGCGAACATGACGCGGCTCGCCAAGTATTCCGCCGACCTCTACCGGGGGCTGGAAGCGGAAACCGGCGTCGCGACCGGCATGCGGCAGGTTGGGTCGATCTCGGTCGCACTGACGGCGGAGCGGCATGAGGAACTTCTCCGCCAGGCCACGGTCGCCCGCATCTTCGATGTCGAGGTGCATGAGATCAGCCCGGGCGAGGCCAAGGCGAAGTATCCCCATCTCAACATCGACGGCGTCGTCGGCGCGGTGGCGTTGCCTCTGGATGGCCAGTGCGACCCGGCCAACATCGCCATGGCGCTGGCCAAGGGCGCGCGGATGCGGGGGGCGAAGATCTACGAGAACACGCAGGTCACGAAGGTCACCACTGCTGCCGGCCGCGTCACCGGCGTCGATTACGAGACCGTCGCGGGGCCGGGCCATATCGCCGCCGATGTCATCGTCAACTGCGGCGGCATGTGGGGCAGGGACCTTGCGCAACAGAACGGCGTCACTCTGCCGCTTCATGCCTGCGAGCATTTCTACCTGATCACCGAACCCGTCGCCGGTCTGGACCCGAATACCCCGGTTCTGCGCGTGCCGGACGAATGCGCCTATTACAAGCAGGACGCCGGGAAGATGATGCTGGGGGCCTTCGAACCGAAGGCCAAGCCCTGGGGGATGGACGGCATCCGAAAGGACTTCGAGTTCGACACCCTGCCAGAGGACTGGGACCATTTCATGCCCATCCTCGAACATGCGATGAACCGGATGCCGCTGTTCCAGACCGCGGGCATCCACACCTTCTTCAACGGCCCGGAAAGTTTTACCCCCGACGACCGCTACTACCTGGGTGAGGCGCCGGAGGTGAAGGGCTACTGGATCGCGGCCGGCTACAACTCCATCGGCATCGTGTCCTCGGGCGGGGCGGGGCAGGCGCTGGCGCACTGGATCACCGAAGGCGGACCGCCTTTCGACCTTTGGGAGGTCGACATCCGCCGCGCGCAGCCCTTCCAGAAGAACCGCCGCTACCTGAAGGAACGGGTGACCGAGACGCTGGGCCTCCTCTATGCCGACCATTTCCCCTACCGGCAGATGGCCACGGCGCGCGGGGTCCGCCGCAGCCCGATCCACGACCATCTGAAAGCGCGGGGCGCGGTCTTTGGCGAGGTTGCCGGTTGGGAACGCGCCAACTGGTTCGCGAACGAAGGGCAGGAGCGGGAGTATCGCTACTCCTGGAAGCGGCAGAACTGGTTCGACAACCAGCGCGCCGAGCACATGGCGGTGCGCGAAAGCGCTGGCCTCTTCGATATGACCAGCTTCGGCAAGATCAGGGTCGAGGGCCGCGACGCCTGCGCCTATCTCAACCGGATTTCTTCTGCCCAGATGGACGTGGCTGAGGGCCGCATCGTCTATACCATGTTCCTCAATGATCGCGGCGGGATAGAGGCCGATCTTACAGTCACTCGCCTCAGCGAGACCGCCTATCTGGCCGTCGTTCCCGGCGCGACCCTGCAGCGCAACCTCGCCTGGATGCGCGCGCAGGTCGGGGACGATTTCGCGGTGATCACCGATGTGACATCCGCCGAGTCCGTGTTGTGCCTGATGGGGCCGCAATCGCGGGACGTCCTGTCAAAGGTTTCCCCGAATGACTTCAACAACAGCGCACATCCCTTTGGCATAGCAAAGGAAATCGAGATCGGTATGGGCCTCGCCCGCGCCCACCGCGTCACCTATGTCGGCGAATTGGGGTGGGAGCTGTATATACCGTCCGACCAGACCGCCCATGTCTTCGAGGCGATCATGGCGGCTGCCCCCGACCTCAAGCTCTGCGGCCTGCACACCCTGGACAGCTGCCGGATCGAGAAAGCCTACCGCCACTGGGGCCATGATATCACCGACGAGGATCACGTGCTGGAGGCGGGTCTGGGCTTTACCGTCAGCCGCAAGAAGCCTGCCTTCATCGGCCGCGATGCCGTGCTGCGGAAGGAAGATGCCGGCCTTGACCGCAGGCTCCTCCAGTTCCGGCTGAAGGACCCAGAACCGCTCCTTTTTCACAACGAAGCCATTGTCCGCGATGGGAAAATCGTCGGGCCGGTGACCAGCGGCAACTACGGCCACTTCCTCGGCGGGGCCATAGGCATGGGCTATGTGCCAGCCAAGGGCCAGACCGACGACGAAGTCCTCGCCTCCACTTACGAGATCGAAGTCGCAGGCCAGCGCCATGCCGCGATTGCCAGCTTTGCGCCGATGCATGACCCGAAGTCCGAAAGGATCAAGGCATGACGCTCGCCCAGCGGCACCAGACGTTTCACGACCTGCACCAGTCAGGCTGCTTCGTCATCCCCAACCCCTGGGACCGGGGGTCGGCCCGCTTGATGGCGGCGCTCGGGGCAAAGGCGTTGGCAACCTCCTCCGCAGCCCATGCCTTCACTTTGGGCCGTCCCGACATGGGCGGCGTGACGCGCGAGGAAGCCCTGGCCCACGCGCAGGACCTGATCGCCGCCACCCCACTGCCCGTTTCCGGTGATTTCGAGAACGGGTTCGGTGACAGCCCCGATGACGTGGCCGAGACCGTCCGGCTTTCGGGTGAGGTGGGCCTCTCCGGGATCAGCGTCGAAGACACCAGAATGGTCCCCGGAAACCCGGCCTATGTCTATGATCTTGCAGTCGAACGGATCCGTGCCGGAGCCGCCGCCGCCCGCGCGCTGAAGCGGCCCTTCATCTTCTGCGCCCGTGCCGACGGGGTGATGAACGGCGTATATACGTTGGACGAGGCGATCCGCCGCCTGCAGGCTTTCGAAGCGGCAGGAGCCGACCTTCTGTATATACCGGTGCCGCCCGGCAAGGCAGAGCTGGCCAAAATCCTCGCCGCAGTCTCGACACCGGTAAACGCGCTTGCCACCGGGCCGCTGAAACAACTCAGTGTGCCGGAACTTGCCGCGATGGGTGTCCGCCGCATTTCCACCGGCAGCCAGATCGCGCGCCTGACCCATGCCGCCATCCGCGACAGCGTCACGGCCATGCTGGGGCAGGGCAGCTTTGCCCCGCTTGCAGGCACGGCGAGTGGCGACGAGATCGACGCACTTCTCCTCAAAGGATCAACGACATGACCGAGATCGGCGAAATCTGCGAACCGGCGCGCAATCGTCGGTCCGGTGGCCGTCAGGCCCGTGTGGCGCTGCGGGCGGCGCCGCTTGCCGATGATGTGAAACCGGTCCGCGCCGGATTGCCGGGGGGCCAGTACAAGCCCCTGACCGAGGCGAACGTGCAGCAGATCCATGCCGCCGCGCTGGATGCGCTGGAACAGATCGGCCTGAGCCAGGCCCCGCCGTCCGGCGTCAAGCTTCTCACCGAAGCGGGGGCAATCCTGGGCGACGATGGCCGCATCCGCTTTCCCCGCGCGCTGGTCGAGGACATGCTCACCATCGCCGCCCGTGACATCACGCTCCATGCCCGCGACCCGAAGCATGACCTGCATCTGACCGGAACGAACGTGCATTACGGCACGGCAGGCGCGGCGGTCCATATCGTCGACCCGGTGACGCTGGATTACCGCGAATCCACGGCTCAGGACCTCTACGACGCCGCGCGACTGGTCGACAATCTGGACAACATCCACTTCTACCAGCGCACCATGGTCTGCCGGGATGTCAAGGATAACAAGGAGATGGACCTGAACACCCTATACGGGTGTCTGGCCGGAACCACCAAGCATGTCGGCACCAGCTTTTCCGACCCCTCCCACGTCGCCGACTGCTTCGAGATGCTGCACATGGTTGCGGGGTCCGAGGAAAAATGGCTGGAACGGCCCTTCGTCAGCAATTCCAACTGTTTCGTCGTGCCGCCGATGAAATTCGCCGAGGAAAGCTGCATCACCATGGAGGATTGCATCCGCCGCGGCATGCCGATGCTGCTTCTTTCCGCCGGTCAGGCCGGGGCCACCGCGCCCGCGCCGATTGCCCTGACCATCGTCCAGGCGGTGGCGGAATGCCTGGCGGGCGTGGTCTATGTCAACGCGATCAAGCCGGGCGCGCCCGCGATCTTCGGCACCTGGCCTTTCGTCAGTGACCTCCGTACCGGCGCGATGTCCGGCGGGTCCGCCGAACAGGCACTTCTCACCGCAGGCTGCGCGCAGATGCACCGCTTCTATGACCTTCCTGGAGGTGCCGCGAGCGGCATCTCGGACTCGAAGCTTCCTGACATGCAGGCCGGGTGGGAGCAGGGGATCACCAACGCCCTTGCAGGTCTTGCGGGCCTCAACATGTGCTACGAGGCGGTGGGGATGCATGCCAGCCTTCTGGGCTTCTGCCTGGAGAGCCTTGTTCTGGGCGACGATCTTCTGGGCCAGACCATGCGGCTGGTGCGGGGGATCGACGTGACCCCCGACAGTACCAGCCTTGATGCGATGAAGGAGGTCTGCCTTGGCGGTCCGGGCCATTATCTTGGCAGCGACCAGACGCTGAAGCTGATGCAGACCGAATACATCTACCCCAATGTCGGCAACCGGATGTCGCCGAAGGAATGGAACGAGGCCGGGAAGCCCTTGCTCCTTGACACGGCGATTGCCCGCAAGAACTCTATCCTCGCCAAGGCCGGGTGCCGCGTTGACTCCGAGATCGACGCCGCCATTCGCGCCCGCTTCAACATCTATTTCCAGTGAGGTCGCCATGATCCCCGCCAACATGCTGAAATTCTACATCAACGGGCAGTGGGTCGACCCCATTTCCAGGAACCGGATGGGCGTGGAGAACCCCGCGACCGAGGAAACCGTCTGCGAAGTTGCCATGGGCAGCGCCGAGGACGCCGATCGCGCGATTCTCGCCGCCCGTGCCGCGTTCGACGGCTGGACCTACCGCCCGGTCGCCGAGCGCATCGCCGTGATGAAACGGGTGCTTGAGGTCTACAACGACCGCTACGAAGACTTCGCGCAAGCCATGTCGACCGAAATGGGCGCGCCGATCACCTGGGCGCGCGGTGCGCAGGCCTGGGCGGGGCAGGTGCACATGGAGGCCACGATCAAGGCCGCCGAAGAGATGGTCTGGGAATACAACCGCGGCACCACCCGGATCATCTATGAAGGGATCGGGGTCTGCTCGCTCATCACACCGTGGAACTGGCCGATGAACCAGATCGCCTGCAAGGTCGCCCCCGCGCTGGTGGCGGGCTGCACCATGGTTCTGAAACCTTCGGAAATCGCCCCGCTGTCGGGCGTCCTTTTCGCGCAGGTCTGCCATGACGCGGGCGTCCCGCCGGGCGTCTTCAACCTGGTGAACGGGGCAGGGCCCGAGGTCGGCGCGCGGATGTCGACCCACCCCGAGGTCGACATGGTGTCCTTCACCGGCTCGACCCGCGCGGGCACCCAGATCGCGGCGGTTGCCGCCGCCACCGCCAAGCGCGTCGCGCAGGAAATGGGCGGCAAAAGCCCGAACATCATCCTGCCGACCGCCAATATCGCCGAGGCTGTCGCCGCAGGCGTGACCGCCGTGATGTCGAACACCGGCCAATCCTGCGATGCGCCGACCCGGATGCTCGTCCACCGTTCGCAGCAGGCAGAGGCGCTGCAAGTGGCCAAGGAAGCCGCCGAGGCGATCAAGATCGGGGATCCGCGCGATGAGGATACGGTGATGGGGCCGCTCATCTCGAAAGTGCAGTTCGACAAGGTGCAAAAGCTGATCCAGGCAGGCATCGACGAAGGGGCGACCCTCGTCACCGGCGGCACCGGTCGCCCCGTGGGTGTCAACCGGGGCTGGTTCACCCGGCCCACCGTCTTTGGCGATGTGGTCAACGCGATGACCATCTCGAAAGAGGAAATCTTTGGCCCGGTCCTCGCGATCCAACCCTATGACAGCATCGACGACGCCATCACCCAGGCCAACGACACGATCTACGGCCTTGCAGCCTATATCGCCGGGCCGGTGGAAGATGCCATTCCCGTCGCCCGCCGCCTGCGCGCCGGAACCGTGAACCTGAACTATCCCGACTGGGACACTTCGGCCCCGTTCGGCGGCTACAAGCAGTCCGGCAACGGTCGCGAGTATGCCGACTGGGGCATCCATGACTTCTGCGAGGTCAAGGGCATCGTCGGCCACGGCGCCTGACACAATCGGGGCGGGTTCCGGCCCGCCCGCGCATCCAGCGGGGACATCATGCACTACGGCTACATCGGCCTCGGGAATCTCGGGGCGGCCTGCGCGGGCTGCCTGTTGAAGGACGGCTTCCAGGTCACGGTCTATGATCTGAACGCAGCTTTGGCAGCGCCTCTGGTCGCCAGGGGGGCGATCCTGGCCATCAGCGCCGAAGAGCTGGCCGCATCGGTCGATCACGTGATCACCTGCCTGCCATCGCCCGTAGTGTCCGAGCGTGTGCTGCGCAACATCCTGCCGCGCATGAAACCGGGGGCAAGCTGGGTCGAGATGTCCACCCTTGGGCGGGACGAGGTCCTGAAGCTTGCCGCCGTCGCCGCCGAGGCGGGTGTACGGATGATGGAACTTCCGGTCACCGGGGGCGTGCATCTGGCCCATCAGGGCAAGATCACCATGCTGGCCGGGGGCGATGCCGACCTTTACGCGCTGCACCTGAAGGCGATGCAGGCGATGGGCGACCGGATCTTCCACATCGGCCCGCTGGGGTCGTCGTCGATCATCAAGGTCATCACCAACATGCTGGCCTTCATCCACCTGAAAGCGACGTCAGAGGCCCTGATGCTGGCCAAGCGAGGCGGGCTGGACCTTGCGCAGGCCTGGCATGCCATCGCGGCCTCGTCCGGGAACAGCTTCGTTCACGAAACCGAAGGCGCGCTGATCCTGAACGGCAGCTATGACATCGCGTTCAACATCGACCTTGCCTTGAAGGACCTTGGCTTTGCTCTGGGGTTCGGCAAGGAGTTCGGGGTGCCCCTGGACCTCGCCTCGATCACCAACCAGACCTATATCGCCGCGAAGGCGGCCTATGGGGGAGAGGCGCAGTCGCCGATGATCGCGAAGCTTCTGGAGGACCTCCTCAAGACCGACC
>JBIJDO010000268.1:0-4586 GCA_044344105.1 Tabrizicola sp. | reverse complement strand
CTTCCCGGCCAGGCTGGAATAGTGCCCACGCGTGGGCAGTTTCTCAACATGAGCCATTTCAAGGGCTTGGCTGCGGGCGTTAAGAAACGGGAAAGGATTGCTTTTGGCGACTGACGACCCGAATGCACGGCGCGCGGCGCGGCTTCTGCACCACCGGAAAGCCGCGCTTGGCCCCGGCGATCCGATCGTTCCGGCGATCGTCCCCACGACGACCTTTCATCTGCCCGCCAACGGCACCGGGGCCTTCAGCTATTCCCGCGCGGGCCAGCCGAACTGGTCCGACCTTGAGGCGCAGCTGTCGCTTCTGGAAGACGCCGAGACGGTCGCCTTTCCGTCCGGCATGGCGGCGATTTCGGCAGCCCTTTTCGCCTGCCTCAAGTCTGGCGACCGGGTGATCCTGCCTGCGGACGGTTACTATGTCACGCGGGTCCTCGCGACCGAGTTCCTTGAGGGCCTTGGGGTCACGGTCGAGATGCTGCCGACCGCCGCCTTCGACCGGGCCGATCTGACCGGGGCAGCGGTGGTCCATGTCGAGACGCCGTCGAACCCCGGTCTGGATGTCTGCGACATCGCTGCCGTGGTCGCGCGAGCGAAGGCGGCGGGCGCGCGGGTCATTGTGGACAACACGACGATGACGCCCTTCCTGCAGCGCCCGCTGGAGCTTGGCGCGGACCTTGTGGTTGCCGCCGACACCAAGGCGCCGGGCGGGCACTCCGACCTTCTGGCCGGTCACGTCGCGGGCCGTGATGCCGCGCTGATCGCCAGGGTGCGCGACTGGCGCAGGCTTTCCGGCGCGACGCTGGGCCCGTTCGAGGCCTGGCTGCTGCACCGGGGGCTGGAGACGCTGGAACTGCGGCTGGAGCGGATGTGCGCCAGCGCCAGGCTCATCGCCGAACGGCTGGCGGCGCATCCGGCGGTGCGTGCCCTGCGCTATCCCGGCCTTCCGGGCGACCCGTCGCATGGCATGGTCGGCACGCAGATGGCGAACGGCGGCTTTCTGATCGGCCTGACCCTGGCCGATGCCGGGGTGGCGGAACGGTTCCTGACCGCCTGTCCCTATCTGGCCCAGTCCACCAGCTTTGGCGCGGTGCATTCCTCGGCCGAGCGCCGGGCGCGCTGGGGCGACGCGGTGCCCGAGGGGTTCATCCGGCTGTCGGTCGGGATCGAGCCGGTCGAGGTCCTGTGGGCCGCGATCAACGATGCCCTGACCGGCTGACCGGCTACTGACGCAGGATCATCCGGCCATCGGCAAACTCCATCCGGAACTGCCGGAGGTAATCCATGCCCAGAAGCGAGCCCTGCATCTCGCCTTCGGTGACATAGGCGCGGAAGTTTTCGTTGCGGAAGGGGCCAAGCTCGATCAGCGGCAGCGTCACCTGGGCGGTCCGCACGATGCCGTTCGCGGTGTTCGCCTCGCCCAGGAAGGTCAGGCTTTCCGGGGTGATCCCCAGCCGTTCGGCGTCCGGCAGGCTGAGGACCAGCCCGGATGCCCCGGTATCGACCATGAAGGGCATTTCGGTGCCGTTGATCTGCAGGGTGAGGTAGTAGTGCCCGTCCGCGGCACGCGGCACCTCGATCCGGGCATCCTCGCCCACGATCTGCACCGGCATGATGTCCTGCCGGATGTCGGTCCAAAGCCCGTAGCCCGCCATCATGCCCAGAAAGATCAGCCCCCAGGCCAGCGCCATCCGCAGGGCCTGGCCCATGCGCTGGCGGAACTCGACCAGCACCCAGCCGCCAAGGGCGACCAGGATGATCACGAGATAGGCCACGCGGGCCAGGGTATCGCCGTCCATCTTCACCTCCGGTTGCCGTGAATATGGGGGCAGGGGGCCCGGGTGGGAAGATCAGCCGATGAGACCGGTGCCGCGCACGCCGTCGATGACGAACTGGACCGAGAGGGCCGCCAGAAGCATGCCCAGAAGCCGGGTGATGACGATCGTCCCGGTGCGGCCCAGAAGACGTTCCAGCGGCGGCGAGGCGAGGAGGAAGGCATAGGTGACGAGGATCATCAGAAGCATCAGGCCCAGCACCCACACCGCGCCCGACCAGCCCTGGCCCGCCTGACCGACCAGCAGGATCATGGTCGCGATCGCCCCCGGTCCGGCGATCAGGGGCGTGGCAAGCGGAAAGACCGACGGGTCGTGGTCGGGGTCGGCCTGCTGCCCTTCGCGGCGCTGGGTGCGGCGTTCAAACAGCATGTCGAGCGCGGTGAGGAACAGAAGGATCCCGCCCGCGATGCGGAAAGCGGGCATCGAGATGCCGATGAAGGTCAGGATCGTCTCGCCCGCGACGCCGAAAAGAAGGAGGAGGGCTGCGGCGATCAGGCACGCCCGCTTGGCCATGGCGGCGCGGCGTTCGGCGGCCATGCCACGGGTGAGCGCGATGAAAAGCGGCACAAGGCCCGGCGGGTCGATCACCACGAAGAGCGTGGCAAAGGCGGTGATCAGGAAGGCGGTCTCGGGCATGCGGCCTCCGGCTTTGCGGCAGGGTAGGCGGGGACCGGGGCTTTGGGAAGCGGAACCTTGCGGCGACCGATGTCACCCCGCGATGGGTTCGTCTTCGTCCTGCGCGATTGTAGTTATCCACAATACAATTGTATATACAAGCGCAAAACGTTGGTCAAGTGGTTGCAGTATCGAGCTTTTCCTGCGCGGTGAGCCAAAGCGCCTCGGCCCGGTCGAGGGCCTCCATCACTTCGGCATATTTCCGGTTCCAGGTTTCCAGCTCGCCCTTCCGGGCGTCTTCATAGAGCTCCGGGTCGGCGAGTTTCGTCGCCAGCTTGTCGCGCATGCCGTTCAGCTTTGCCAGCCGGTCTTCGCATTTGCGCAGCTCGGCTTTCAGGGCGATGACTTCGTCGCGGCTGGCTTTTCTTGGCTTTTCCGCAGGCTTCGCTGCCGGCTTCGCGGCATCGTCGCCAGCCAGAAGCTGGGTCCGGTAGGCCTCAAGATCCTGCGCGTAGGGGGTGACCGCGCCGCCCTTGACCAGCCAGAGCCGGTCCGCCACCAGCCCCAGCAGGTGCATGTCATGGCTGACCAGGATCACGGCGCCGGGGTATTCGGTCAGCGCCTCGACCAGCGCCTCGCGGGATTCGATGTCGAGATGGTTGGTCGGTTCGTCCAGGATAAGGAGGTGCGGCGCGTCGATTGTTGCCAGAAGGAGCGACAAACGCGCCTTTTGCCCGCCGGAAAGTCGCGCGACGACCGTATCCGCCTGATCCGCCATCAGCCCGAAGCCCGCCAGCCGGGCGCGCAGCTTTGGCGGCAGTTCGGCCGGGCGCAGGCGCTGGATGTGCTGCAGCGGGGTTTCGTCGATATGAAGCTCATCCACCTGATGCTGCGCGAAATAGCCGATGCGCAGCTTGGAGGAGCGGGCGAACGTGCCTTCGGCAGGTTTAAGTTTTCCGGCCAACAGCTTGGACAGGGTGGATTTTCCCTCACCGTTCCGGCCCAGAAGCGCGATCCGGTCGTCCTGGTCGATCCTGAGGTTGAGGCGCTTGAGGACGAGGGGGCCGCCATAGCCGACGCCCGCGCCATCGAGGTTGATGATCGGGGGCGCAAGCTCTTCGGGCTTGGGGAAGGTGAAGACCACCTTCTTCGCGTCCTCGGGCGCGGTGATCGGGGTCAGTTTCTCCAGCATCTTCACCCGGCTTTGCGCCTGCACGGCCTTGGACGCCTTGGCCTTGAAGCGGTCGACGAAGCTTTGCAGATGGGCGCGGCGGACCTCGACCTTCTTGGCTTCGGCCTGCAGGACGGCGCGGCGTTCGGCCATCTGGCGGGCAAACTGGTCATAGCCGCCCTGCCAGTAGGTCAGTTTGCGGCTGTCGAGATGCAGGATGCCCTGGACGGCCCGGTTCAGAAGCCCGCGGTCGTGGCTGATGATCAGGACGGTGTGCGGGTAGTCCTTCAGGTAGCTTTCCAGCCAGAGCGCGCCTTCAAGGTCGAGATAGTTGGTTGGTTCGTCCAGCAGGAGGTAGTCCGGCTGGGCAAAAAGCACGCCCGCCAGCGCCACGCGCATCCGCCAGCCGCCGGAAAAGGCGGAACAGGGCCGAAGCTGGGCGTCAGCATCGAAGCCGAGGCCCTTGAGAATGCTCGCCGCGCGCCCCTCGGCGGACCAGGCGTCGATGTCGGTGAGCCTGGCCTGGATCTCGGCGATCCGGTGCGGGTCCTGGGCGTGGTCGGCCTCGGCCATCAGGCTCGCGCGTTCGGTGTCGGCGGCCAGAACCGTGTCGAGAAGCGAGGTTTCGGATGACGGCACTTCCTGCGCCACGCCGCCGATCCGGGCGCGCTGGGGCAGGGTGATCGCGCCGGATTCAAGCGCAAGCTCACCGCGTATCAGCCGGAAAAGCGTGGTCTTTCCCGCCCCGTTGCGACCGACGAGCCCGACCTTGTGGCCGGTCGGGATCGTGGCCGATGCCCCCTGGAACAGCGGGCGGCCTTCGACGGAATAGGTGATGTCCTCGATCTTCAGCATGGGGGCGGAGTGCCTGATCGGGATGGGAAGGTCAATGCCGGGGCATCTTTTCAAAGCCTCTGCAGCGTGATAGCTGCCCGGCGTCCCATTCCGGCGCGAGGTCGCCGCAACCC
>JBIJDO010000407.1:0-2968 GCA_044344105.1 Tabrizicola sp. | reverse complement strand
TGGCCATTGAACGGACCCTGTCGATCATCAAGCCCGATGCGACCAAGCGCAACCTGACCGGCAAGATCGTTGCCAAGTTCGAGGAGGCGGGCCTGCGGGTCGTCGCGTCCAAGCGCATCCATCTGACGCCCGCCCAGGCCGGGACCTTCTATGCCGAGCACAAGGAGCGCGGTTTCTACGCCGAGCTTTGCGCCTTCATGGCGTCGGAGCCGGTTGTCGTGCAGGTGCTGGAAGGCGACGGCGCGATCGCGAAGAACCGCGAAGTGATGGGCGCGACCGATCCGGCGGCTGCGGCGGCAGGAACCATCCGCAAGGAATTCGCGCTGTCCAAGGGCGAGAACTCGGTGCACGGGTCGGACAGCGAAGCTTCGGCTGCGCGCGAGATCGGGTTCTTCTTTTCCGGTCTCGAGCTGGTCGGCTGATCCGGCGACAGTTCAACGCGGCCCGGCCATCGCGCCGGGCCGTTTGCGTTCGGGGAAGGTGGCCAGCGGCCCAAGCTTTTATTTCGCATAATCAGTATTATGTAACATAACATGGGCTGGAAAGGCCGGAATGGGCAGGATATGACGCCCTTGCCTGTCAGGAGCCTGCCGATGTTCGACCGTTCGATCAAGATCGCCCCGTCGATCCTTGCTGCCGACTTCGCGAATCTTGGCGCGGAATGCCGCGCGATCGAGGCGGAAGGCGCGGACTGGGTGCATGTCGACGTGATGGACGGCCATTTCGTGCCGAACCTGACCTTCGGCCCGGCGATGTGTGCGGCCTTGCGACCGCATATCCAGGGCGTGATGGATGTCCATTTGATGATCGCGCCGGTGGACCCATTCCTTGAGGCTTTCGCGACCAGTGGCGCGGACATCATCACCGCGCATGTCGAGGCCGGACCGCACATTCACCGCACCCTGCAAGCCATTCGTCTGCTGGGGAAAAAGGCTGGCGTTGCCTTGAACCCCGGCACGCCGGTCGAGGCCGTTGCCGGGCTTCTGGACATCGTGGACCTGGTCTGCGTGATGACGGTCAATCCCGGTTTTGGCGGCCAGGGCTTCATCGAAAGCCAGTTGCCCAAGATCACCGCCCTGCGGCAGATGATCGGCGACCGGCCGGTCCACATCGAGATTGATGGCGGGATCACCGAAGCCACTGCCCCCTTGGCCTGCAGCGCTGGTGCGGATGTCCTGGTCGCCGGTTCGGCGGTGTTCAAGGGTGGCTCCGTGCTGCGTCCGGCTGTCTATGGTGCAAACATCCGCGCAATCCGGGCGGCGGCAACGGAAGCGGCTGGCTGAAGTTCACATGAAGTTAGGTGTGCATGTAACGGAAATAAATAGGAATACTGCATTTTCTGTATTGACCGGCGTCGCGCATCCTGCAAGGTTGTATATACGTTGGATGCACCTCCCTTGGGGATGTGTCGGTCACCCCCTTTCCAGAGCTCCGTTTTCTCGGACCTGCCCTGAACGGATGACAAGTTCCGTCATCTGGCCGACGCAAGGTCCCAATAGGGATCGAAGGCTCGACATTCCAAGGAATCGGGCCTTATCTCACGTCCAAACCGAAACTGGATCGAGGCCGGACCGGCCGTCCATGCACCGGCACGACAGGGACACATCACGATGCGCGAGACCACCGTCCTTCCCCTTCTGAACCGGATCGCCGCTGCGCAGAGCATCGACGAGGCCTGGGCCCTGGCCACCGGCTATTTCACCGGGCTTGGCTTTGGTCGCATCAATTACGGCTTCACACGGTTCAGGCACCTGAAGACAATCGGCGATCCGGAAGATGCGCTGTTCCTGTCCACCTGCGACGCCGACTATGTGAAGCGCTACTTCCAGGGCGGCTTCTATGCCAAGACCCCGGTGTTCCGCTGGGCCGAGCGCAATGCCGGCATCTGCACCTGGACCTGGGTCAAGGAAGCCTTCGAGGCGGGCAGGCTTTCGGTCGAGGAAGCCGAAGCCGTGCGGCAGAATGCGGCGCTGGGGATCACCGCCGGGATCTCGGTCAGCTTTCCCGAGGTCTCGTCCCGGTCCAAGGGTGCGCTTGGGCTGATCGCCGATCCCGCGCTTGGTCATGCCGAGGTCGATGCGATCCTTGCCGCCCGGCGCGAGGAGCTGCTGGCGGTGGCGAACATGATGCATCTGACCATCGTGCATCTGCCGCAACTGAGCCGCCACCGCGCCCTGTCGCCCCGGCAGCGCGAGGCGCTGGAATGGGTGGCGGACGGCAAGACGACGCAGGACGTGGCGCTTCTGATGGGGGTCAGCCCCGCGATGGTGGAAAAGCACCTGCGTCTGGCGCGCGAGGCGCTTTCGGTCGAAACCACGGCGCAGGCGGTCGCCAAGGGCGCGCTTCTGAACATGATCTTCCAGCGCCTGCCCGAGGTCGCCCAGGCGGCGCGATAGGTCTCGGGTAGGGTTTTCCGCACTCGCTTGACCCAGGGTCACATGCGAAGACATGAGCGTTCTCTCGGGTCTTCGGACCAAGGAGGACAGCCCCGGAGCAGCGTGTTTTGGCTTTCCTCCGGTTTCTTGGTACTCTGGCCGTGTTTTCAGGCGGCCGACTTCATGTCCTGCCCACCTGCCCCTCATCCCCAAGGGTCCGGGCGGGATGTTGCGGCGCAGTCCTTCCCCAGGACTGCGCCGCTTGCTTTTCGGTCAGCCGCCACAGAAAAGGGCCGGCCCCTGGCGGAACCGGCCCCTGCCCCGCTTTCGCGCAAAATCAGCCCTGCAAGGCCTTTGCCACTTCGGCGGCAAAGTCTTCCTGCTTCTTCTCGATCCCCTCGCCGACGGCGACGCGGGCATAGCCGGTGATCGTCACGCCCGCTTCCCTGGCCGCAGCTTCCACGGTCTGGTCGGGGTTGATCACGAAGGCCTGACCGAGGAGCGTGTTCTCGGCGAGGAACTTCTTCATCCGGCCGGGACTGATGTTGTTGTGGATCACCGCCTCGGGCTTCGGCTTGGCCGAGGCGGTGTTT
>JBIJDO010000009.1:0-19758 GCA_044344105.1 Tabrizicola sp. | reverse complement strand
CCCGCCTCTGGGAACGAGAAATGAACCGAAGCCTGCGGCCCCTGCTGGCCACCGCCCTGATCTTTCTGTTTGCCTATCTGCTGGCGATCCTGCAGTTCCCCGCGATGTTCTCGACCCGGGTCCTCGGGAACTTTCTGACTGACAATGCCTTCCTTGGAATTGCCGCCGTCGGCATGACCTTCGTGATCCTTTCGGGCGGAATCGATTTGTCCGTCGGGGCGGTGATCGGCTTCACCACAGTGCTGATTGCCGTGCTGATCATGTGGTTTAAGCTGCACCCGCTCGTCGCATTCGCCATTGCCCTCGCGGTCGCCACAAGCTTCGGCGCCATCATGGGGGCGGCGATCCACTATCTGAAGGTGCCCAGTTTCATCGTGACGCTGGCGGGCATGTTCCTTGCCCGGGGCGGTGCATCGGTGCTGTCTCCCGACAGCGTCGGGATCGAGCATGAGTTCTACACCGCCGTTTCGAAGAGCTACATCCTGTTGCCCGGCGGGGGACGGCTTACTGTGGTGGGCATGATCATGCTGGCCGTTTTCGCTGTGGCAATCGTGCTGGCCCACCGCACCCGGTTCGGTTCGAACGTCTACGCGATCGGCGGGTCGGAAACCTCGGCCGCCCTGATGGGGGTTCCGGTGGCCCGCACGACCATCGCGATCTACGCGCTGTCGTCCTTTCTTGCCGGACTGGCCGGAGTCGTGTTCTCGCTTTACACCTCCGCCGGGTATTCGCTGAATGCCCTGGGTGTCGAGCTGGACGCCATCGCCGCCGTCGTCATTGGCGGCACGCTTCTGACCGGGGGCTACGGCTTCGTCGCCGGCACATTCATCGGCGTCATGTTGCAGGGATTGGTGCAAACCTACATCGTCTTTGATGGAAGCTTGTCCAGTTGGTGGACGAAGATTGTAGTCGGCGTGCTGTTGTTTATGTTCATCGTGCTGCAGCGGCTTGTCTTTCGGGCAGGATCGCGCCGAACTTTGAAACCTTGGACCTGATGACATGAGCGAACCGGGGAGCCTGATCCGAACGCTCTCCGGGCGGCAAGTGGCGCGGAACTTCCATTCCTACGTCATCAACGAGGTGGGACGTGCCATCGTTGCAGGCGACATGTCCGTTGGCTCCGTCTTGCCAAGCGATGCCGAAATGATGGACCGCTTTGCCGTCTCTCGCACTGTCCTGCGTGAAGCCTTGAAGACGCTGGAAGCCAAGGGCCTTCTCGAGGCGCGCGCAAAGGTCGGTACACGCGTCCTTCCGCAGTCGCGCTGGAACCTCTTTGACCGCCAGGTCCTGACCTGGAAGCTGGAGAGTGGCCCCTCGCCCGCTTTTCTCGCATCGCTGCATGTTGTGCGACGAAGCCTTGAAGTTCAGGCCGCGCGGCTTGCGGCGCAGCACCGCGAAGTCGAGCACGTCAGACTGCTGCACTACTGGTTGAACCAGCGCATGGTGATGTCGTACCAGCCGGAACCATTCGCCCTTTCGGAGTTCGAGATCCACCGTGTGGTGGCCGAAGCCTCGGGCAATCCGTTTCTGCGCGCGTCCTCGGCAGTGTTGGAGTTCGGGGTGGCGGTTTCTGTCGTTGCCCGTCTGAACGAGGAGCGGCAGGCCCCGCCCGAAGGACTGGCTGAACCGAATGTCCCGCTTTACGAAGCTCTGGTCCGGGCGATCGAGTACGGCGAAGTCGAGACGGCTGCTTTCCAGATGTCGTCGTTGATCGGAACGGCGCCCTGATACTGGCCAGAACCGGGACAATGACTGGCATGCCGAAGGCCAGTGCCCGCGAAGCGTTCTGTGCCGGGAGTCCTTCGGGACGGCGCCCGCAGTGAACCACGGTGCACATTGGCGCGGACCCCTACAAACACCCGGCAGAATGCAGACAAACGTACATCCGGCGCACACTTGACTCGCTTGCTTCGGACCTTGCGCGAAAGCGAGGAAATGCAGCGAGTTGCAGCCCGCGCCTGGCGTTCGCGAAGGGAGCAGTGAACCGCCGCTCTCCGCCCATCACATTCGCATGGGTTAAATGATCAAGATTATGCGTCAACAGCTCCAAGCACACGCCCGACGATGGCGCGAGCATGGCGGTGCCAAGCGCTGCGTCTGACGCAAGGTCCACCTCGGGATCGATGAGCAAACGCTGGAGATCCGGGCGGTCGAGGTCACCAGTATCGACATGGGCGACGCGGCCATGTTGCCCGAGTTGCTCAGCCAGATCCCCGCCGATCAGGAGATCGCAAGCGTCACCGCTGAAGTCGCGCAGAGACAAAAATGCACTGCGTCAATCTGCTGGGTCGGCACCTCATGGCGGTTCGGCATCGGCTTCGAACCGGCAGCGGCACGATGCCTCACCCTCGACCGCCAGGTCGCCAGGTCGCCGAGTTCCAGGTCCGTGATTCCGTGCTGAACGGCAATACCGCTCTCGGCATCCCCGTCACAAAGATCGTGGAATAAGTCTGTCCGGGGATAGGGGAATTCCGGTCATCAACCGATTTGTGCAACAGAGCCATCGGACAGGTCCGAAAGGACATTCAGAGCCATCGGACAGGTCCGAAAGGACATTCACGGCGTCATGGCCTCGGCGTCGGTGCGTTCTGACTGCATGGCCCGCAGCGGTTCGGGCCACGTCGACTTGATGAACGCGAGTACCGCCTCGATGTCGGCCTCCGACAGATCGCTTGCGAACCCGGGCATGCCGGACGTGTATTCGACATCCATGTCATCCAGGACCGCCTGCCCGCCGCGGCGGATGTAGTCAAGAAGCATGGCGTCGCCATGGTGCCAGGTATGCCCGTTCTCGTCATGTGGCGGAGCCGGGTAAAGACCGTCGGCATTCGCCGACTGCCAGTCGGGTTGACCCTCGAGGTTTGCTCCGTGACAGACCGCGCATCTTTCCGCATAGATCGTGCGCCCGCGGTCGATGTCCGGTTCGTTGTGAAAGAACGCCCGGGCCGGCAACGTCGCGACCAGAAGCGCGATGCACGCCGGGATGGCGGGCCGCAACAGCCCTTGCCAACCAAGCGGCCGTTCGCTCATGTCTCGCTCACGGTCGAAGCCGGGGTGTCTGGCGGCAGGATCCGTTCCGACAGTTGTGCAAGATCGGTGCGAAGACGTGCCCGTTGCGACGTGGGATAGGACTCTTCCGGCGGCAGGCCGCCGTGCTGGGCGAAAAGCAGCATGTCGCGCGCGACCGGCGCTGCCGCCGTCGAACCGCCGCCACCGTGTTCGACGACAACCGCTACCGCATAGCGAGGTGCATCGAAGGGGGCGAAAGCAACGTAGAGGGCGTGATCGCGCCGGTTCCAGGGCAGCTCGTCCTGCGAGCGGACGCCCGCCGCCCGTTCTGCCGCGGTGATCGAGAAGACCTGGCTGGTTCCGGTCTTGCCGGCCATCGCCTTGGTCGGGTCGGCAATGCGTGAGGCATAGGCAGTGCCGCGTTCGTGGTTCGAAACCTCGAACATCCCCTGGCGGGCGATGGCCAGCGCCTCGGAGGAAACGCCCAGCGGCTTTGCGACCAGGCCGTCGGGCACCTTCTCGCCGATGGACCGGATCAGCCGCGGCAAGACGGCCGTGCCGGTCGCAAGACGTGCGGTCATGGTCGCAAGCTGGATCGGGGTGGCAAGGGTGAAACCCTGCCCGATCGAGGCGTTGATCGTGTCGCCGATCAGCCATTCCTCGCCATAGGTCTTCTGCTTCCATTCCCGCGTCGGGTTGTTGCCATGGGCTATTCCGGCAAAGGGCAGATCGTACTTCTGGCCCAGCCCAAGCCTGTCGTTCATCGCGAAGATGCCGTCGATCCCGATGCGTTGCGCGACCTCGTAGAAATAGACGTCGCAGGATTCGCGCAAGGCCCCGACCATACTGATCCGACCGTGCCCACCCTTCTTCCAGCAGTGGAACCTGCGGCCCGAGATTTCGATGAACCCGTTGCACTGGACGGTCTCGTCCGGGTCCATCACGCCGGATTCAAGCGCGGCAAGCGCGTTCGACATCTTGATCGTGGATCCCGGCGGATAAGCGCCCTGCAGCGTCTTGTCCGCAAGGGGCCGGAACTCGCTGTCGCGCAGCGCCCCGTAATCGGCCGAGGAAATACCCCGCACGAAGAGGTTCGGATCGAAGGACGGCGCCGACGTGCAGCCCAGAAGATCGCCGTTCGTGACGTCCATCACGATCGCGGCGGCGCTCTGACCTTCAAGCCGGACCCGCATGAAGTTCTGCAGATGGTGGTCCAGCGTGATCTGCAGGTCCGGTCCGGGAACCGGGGGATCAAGCGCCAGTTCGCGCATCGTTCGCCCACCGGCGTTGACCTCGACCCGCTGCGCCCCGGGCTGTCCGCGCAGGTCGCGTTCAAAGCTGCGCTCGACCCCAGTCTTGCCGATCTGGTAGTCGGGCAGCCGCAGCAGCGGCTCGGCTTCCTGCTCCCCGGCGGCAAGATCGGTTTCACTGACCGGCCCGACATAGCCAAGCTGATGGGCAAAATCCGGGCCGAACGGATAGACCCGCGACAGCACCATTTCGGGACGCACCCCGGGAAGCACCGGCGCGTTCAGCGCCACACGCGAAAATTCCTCCCAGGTGACCCGGTCCTTCACGGTGATCGGGACAAAGGATTGCGTCCGGTCGAGCAAGGCCAGGACCTTCTGGATGGTCTCGTCATCGAGGCCCAGCAGCAACCGCAGCTTCGCAAGGACCTCTTCGATGTCCCGCGCTTCCTCTCGAACAAGGGTGATGCGATAGGCGTGTTCGTTCTCGGCAACGATCTTTCCGGTCCGGTCGAAAATGCGCCCGCGATCCGGTCGGACCAACCGCAGGCTGATCCGGTTCTCTTCGGCCAGAAGATAGTACTGTTCGGCATCGCGCACCGCCAGTTGCCACATGCGGAAGCCAAGCACCCCGACGACCGAGCCCATTGCCCCGCCGATCAGCAGTGACCGGCGGGTTGTGGTCTTCGTCGCCTGTGCCTGGTCCCGGTCAGATCGGCGCATCTCCTGTCGCCCCCTCTGTCTTGGTCGCACCCGGCTTGGCGCGTACCGTCTGCAGATAAGCCGCCGCCCGCAGGCCCAGCACCAGGATGACCAGTCCGACAAACCAGATCTGCAGCGGGCTTGGATCGGGGGTGTCACGGTGAAAGCTCATGAAATGCAGGAACAGGAAATACGCGACATGCGCGACCGTCAGCCACCACAGCGGCAGCACGCCCATCTGCAGGAACTTCCAGCCCGACGGCCCCAGCCGGCGCATGGCAAGGTCGCTTGACGTGAGGGCGAGGATCGAAGCCAGGAACAGGGCTGCCAGTCCGATCCCGTTCGCCAGTCCGAACCCTTGCTGGAACATGACGTAGACCTGGAAATCGGGGTGCCACTCGAAACCGAAAAGGCGCATCAGGTCCCACTGCACCCAGCCGACAAGGATGATCACTGTATGCACGAGGGCGAGCAGGAAGCCGTAGATGCCAAGCTCGCGCCGAAAGCGCAAGAGCCGCACCGCCGGACGGAACAGTCGTGCCAGCGGACCGATACCCATCGACAGGGCGACAAGCACCATCGAGCCGTCGCCGAACGCACGGTTCCAGCGGTGCATCGGGCTCCATTGCGCGTGAACCGCGGCAAAGCCGACCACGACGGCCGCGGCGAACAGTATGACGGCCTGATGCCGGATTCCGACCTTGCCCGTCAGACCGCCGGGTGTCAGGTTGCGTGCTGGTTGAATCGTCATTTCATCCCCTGATTTGCAGTGTTCGCAGTGTTGACGGACTCGGCCTTCTGCCGCCGGAGGTCACGAAAGACGCGCCAGGTTCTGACGGCCGCGACCAGCATGACAAGCACTCCGATCGCCGCCAGCCAGGGCCTGATCGGGTCGAACCAGGCAAGAAGCGCAGGGCCCCCGAAGATCAGCATCAGGATCTTGTTGCAGGTCGGACAGGCGATGCCGAGAAAACTGGCAATTCCCCCGGTGCCAGTCGTCCGCATCCGGCAGGACGGAACCCAGAACGCAGCGGTGAACCCGGCGAGAATGGCCGTCAGCAGTGTGGCACCCAGTTCCCAGGGTCCGACAGCCGTCATGCGCAGGAAGAACGGATTTTCCCAGACCGCCGTGACCGTGCCAAGCACGACGAACAGGCCAAGGCCGACAGCAAGCCCGCGCAAGGACCGTTGCGGGATCTCGTCCTGGCTTGCCCAGCGGGTGATCAGATCAGCGCGCATCGAATTCGACCTCCGCGCGGTCTTCGGCAAACCCGGCAGTGACAACCCAGCGGCCCGATATCGGCAAGGTGAGGCGCGTACGCCAGGAGCCCGGCGCCGATGCCGCCGGCGACGCCCGGAAGGATCACGGTAAGCCGGATCAATCCCCGCATCGTCAGTTCCGGCCTGCACGGAACTGTGCGTGACAAGAGGAACAGGTTGTCGAGATCCGCGAGAACAGGTCATCTGCGGCCAGCAGGGTCAGGTCCGGCTCCAGGGCCCCGGGATCGGCTAGGCCGCGCGTCACCTGCACCTCGGGCACAGTCTCGGCATATCCCATCAGTTCTGCGACGGTGAAACTGCGCTCTGCATCTGCTGCGGGGGGCGCGGACATCGCCATGGTCATGCTGCCATCCGTGCCGTCCATGCCCGCCATGGCGCCGGACACCGGTGCTGCAGGCTCAAGCCCGTTCGGTGCCGCTTCGGCAAGGGCATCCGCATAGGTCTTGAGGTCTTCCGCAAGTGCCGAGAACTGCTGCCATTCGGTCCAGATTTCCGGTTTTGCGTAGTTGACCCCTTCGAGGCTGCCCTCGGGGAAAAGCGACAGCATCGTCTGGCCGCCATGGCTGGCGATCACGCTTGCGCCTTCCGCCACGATGAAGGCGTCATAGGGAACCGTACCCTGCATCATCGGCGCAAGCTGCACTACGCTGTCCTTCATCGCCGTCATTCCGTTCATCCGCTCGAGAACGACACCGCTCGCCCCCGTATGTGCCAGTGCCACCGCCCCTAGACCGCTGGCGGCAAGCGCCATCGCGCTTGTCCATCTGAGTTTCATCTGCCTGACTGCCCTTGGTTTCTTGTTGTTCTTCTGTCGAGGGAACCGCCATTTCCGACTGGCCGCGCTTTGCCTGAGAGCTGCGCTTCAGACAGGGGATGCTCTCCCGGCGACCGACCTTGCGGTCACCGCGCGTGCTGTTCCCCTTGGCGTCCCCGGCCTGACATTCAGACGATAGTTCGGGGCGGTGGCAAGGCTACCGTCGGTCCGCCGAAGCGGTTCTCGGATTGCGTCAGGACTGGCCGCAGGATGCCGGCGACCGGCTCGGACCGCGCCTGAAGCGGGGCATTCGGCACGCCGTGGATCGCACAGAAAATGCCGGGATGGCAAGCCGGGCCCGAACTGGCCCCATTTCCCCGGTCCACCTCGGCGGTCATTGCCGCGACCGGGCTTTCGAGGTGATGTTCGCCTAGCCCGCCGGCCTCGGCGGCCTGTCCAAGGCCCAGACCGACCGCGAGTGCGATCGAAAGCAGCCACATGGCCAGATAGGCCCCGACGCCGGCAAGGTGCCAGTTTGGTGTTGTCCGGTCTGGCGTGGCCACCTGCATGCCGTCCGTCAGAGCAACTTCACCTGGGTCCCGACCGGAGTGCGATCGAACACCTCCTCGATATGCTCGCTGTATAGCCCGATGCAGCCGCTGGACGAACGACGGCCGATCTTGCGCGTATCCTGAGTGCCGTGAATGCGATAATATTGCCACGACAGATACAGCGCCCGGCTGCCCAGCGGATTGGTCGGGTAGCCGCCCGGCACGAAAGCAGGCCATTCCGGGTTGCGCTTGCGCATCGAAGGCCTGGGGGCCCAGCTTGGGTTGACACGCTTTTCTACCACCTCGGTATAGCCGCTGCGGGTCAGTTCGTCCGACAGCGGAACCGAAGTCGGATAGAGATACATCTGGCCGTCCGGAGTCCAGTGCTGCAGGATCCGCGCCGTGGTATCCGCGATGATGATCCCGACCCCAAGCGAGTCGAAATGATCCTGCCAGTTCTGGGTCCGGAAACCCGAGATGTTGTTGCGAACCGGTCCATCCTCGGCTGCAAGGGCGGCGCGACCGGTCAAGAACGGCGTGGAAAGGGCACCGGCAACAAAGGAACGACGACTGAATCGCATAATCTGCTCCACTCATTCTTGCTTTGTGACCCCTTCCAATATGGTAAGGTCAAATCGCTTGCGCTGCCGGACGGGTCACAAACAGGTGAGTGCGTTGCGAAAGCGCCAGCTTCGCAAAGGATGTTCACGCTCACCTCGATGCGATCGCGGAAAGCGGGGCTGGCGCAGACTATCATGGCGCATGCGCGCGATCATTGCCCTTTTTTGTAGCCCGTTTCTTCTCGCCTCCCTCGTCGGGGCCGAGCGCACGTTCGGCACCATGTACGCCTCACATGCCGGCGACCGGGACACGGCTGCATTCCTGCAGGATATCTTGTACGGCGACGGTTCCGGCCATATGGCGTGCCAGCCTAGGCTGGCTCAGACCACGACCTCATTTCCGCCGCGGGTGGAGGCCGGACCGTCGGTCCAAGAGATGTCGCCCGAACGCGCCTCCGGCCGCTCATTCGCGACGTATCCGCCACCGCCTCGAGGCGTCTCCTGAGCAAACGATCAGTTCAACTTTTCCTCTCGGGAGCCAACATGATTTCCTGACGTCTTCTTCTTGGTGCTGCCGCCTCGGTCGTGCTTTCCACGCCGGGCATCCTGCATGCCCATAACTGGCAGCCCTTCGTGCTGGCCGATGAGTTCCAGCCCCACGAAGTCCGGTTGCGTGAGCAATACGCACCCGGTCAGATCCTCGTCTTTCCCCGGAGCTACTTCCTTTATCCTGTCTTCGAATCCGAACGGACGATCCGCTAGAGCGTCGGCGTCGGCAAGGCCGGACTGGATTTTGGGGCACCGCCACCATCGACCGCAAGGCCGAGTGGCCGTCTTGGCACCCGACCAACGACATGATCCGACGCAATCCCAAGCGTTGCGCACAATTCGCCAATGGCGTCCCGGGCGGGCCCAGGAATCCGCTGGGAGCCAAAATGCTGTATCTTTACCGCGACGGGCGTGACACCTACTATCGCATCCATGGCACGACCGAGCCCTCGTCGATCGGACAATCGGTCTCGAACGGCTGCATCCGAATGCTGGATGAACACGTCATCCAGCTTTACGAGCGGGTGCCGATCGGCACGCCGGTAACCGTGGTTTTGCGAGCGGGATATTGTTGTCACCAAGTTCATTCGTCGTGTGATCTGCAAAGTAGAACTGTCGCCTTTTGCTGTCGGAGCAGGACCGGGCAGGGCGGAGACCCCTGATATCGCAGGCCTGACCGGTCCTGCGGTCTGGCTCGGGTCGGTCGTCCTGCGGGCCTTTGCCGGTGCGGGGCTTCTGCATGCCGTTGCGGACTTCTTCACCCACAACGACGATGCGGGCTGTCAGCTCTGGCCCCTCACCGACTGGGTGTTCCGCAGCCCGGTCAGCTATTGGGATCCACGCGACGTCTGCAATCAGTTCGCCATGTTCGAGCTGGGCCTCGTCGTCGTCCTGACCGCATTCCTCTGCTGGCGGATGCGGTTGTGGTGGCAGCGGGCGCTGACCCTGGGCGTCGCGGCCATCCTGCTTGTTCCGGTGCTCCTGACCCATGGCCTGCACGGCCTGCACGGGATGGGGTAGCCGGGCCGTCAGATGCCCTTGACCACCTCGGCCAGCATCTCGCGCACCTGTCCGGCCACCCCTTTCAGATCGCCGTTCGGGATCGCGGTCATCGAGGCGACCGGGTCGATCGCGCTGACCTCGACGCCGCCCGCGACCTCGCGGAGGATGACGTTGCAGGGCAGCATCGCGCCGACTTTCGGTTCCATCGCCATTGCCTGATGCGCCATGCCCGGATTGCAGGCGCCAAGGATCAGGTAGCCCGGCATGTCGACATCAAGCTTCTTCTTCATCGTCGCCCGGACGTCGATTTCGGTCAGCACGCCAAAGCCCCGTGCGGCCAGTGCCGCGCGGGTCCGGGTTTCGACATCGGCAAGGGTTGCTCCGGCAAAGCTGCGGTCCAGTGTGTAGGACATGATGGTCTCCTTCGGTGGCAGGGTTCCGCCGCACCGGCTGCGCGACGATCTCGGCACGGGCGGTTCACACCGCCATCACTACAGCCCTGACGGGTCGGGCCACAAGGACCGCGCGGCGCATGTGATCCGGGCTGGCCGCGCCGGCCGGTGTCACGACGGGCGATCACGACCCTGCCCCGCGACTTGCCAGCAAGACGCCGCTGATCGCCAGCCCCATGCCAAGGACGGTCAGCGGGCCGATCCGTTCCTCCAGAAACACCGCGCTGATCGCCACGCCCAGCAGCGGGACCAGAAACAGGAAGGCATTGGCGCTGTTCAAGGGACTGCGGCTCAGAATGCGGATCCACAGCCAATAGGTGATTGCCGTGCTGCCAAGCGCCAGCGCGGCAAGGCTGGCCAGAAACGCGGGCGCGACCAGGCGCGCCGTCCAGGGCTCGGTCGCATAGGACAGGGCGGCCAGCGGCAGCGCGCCGAACAGAAGCTGCGCCGCCGCCGCCGCAATGGCGTCGACATCACCCGCCAGCCGTTTCGTCACGGTGTTGCCGATGGCTGTGCCAAGCGTGGCGAGGATGACAAGGCCGATCCCCGCGCCTGCCCTGACACCGCCAGCGGCAAGGTCCGGTGCCGCGATGGCGGCAATGCCCAGCAGGGACACAAGCATCCCCGCCCCCTGCCATTTGCCGAACGGCTCGCCGAACATCGCCAGGGCGACAAGTGCCGCAATGATCGGCTGGGTTCCGGCCACCACCGTCGCCACCCCCGGAGAGACCAGGCTTGCCGCCATGAACATGCTGAGAAACCCGATCGACGTGGCGCTGAAGCCGGACAGGGCGATCAGCAGCCAAAGCCTGAGGCTGCGGGGGAACGGACGCCGCAAGGCGACTGCAAGCAGGCCAAGCGCGACCCCGGCGACCCCGGCCCGCAGCGTTGCGAACTGGAACGGCGCGGCATAGGCCGATCCGACGGAAATCAGCGGATAGCAAAGCGCGGTCAGCGTCACCACGACCAGCAGGCTGGCAACCGTGCCACGGTCCAGCCCGCCCGGTGCTGCGCTGGCGGGCTGCGGCACGTCAGCCGGCAATCGTGAAGGCGGGCGCGCGCGACCAGTAGTCCAGCGCATAGGCGATTTCCCCTCGGCTGTCGGCATGAAGCCGGAACAGCGGCTGCCCCTTTTCCACCCGGTCCCCCGCGCGGACCGCCAGCGTCAGACCGGCGGCAAGGTTGCCGGGCGCACCGGCCAGCTTCGCCAGCCGGGCAAGGCTGCGGTTGTCGATGACCGAAACCTGTCCGGCGACGGCTGCGGTCACCTCATGCGTCTCAGCGGCCTCGGGCGGCTGGCGCAGCCCGCCCTGCGCCTCACAGATGGCGACGAACTTGGCCCAGGCGTCGCCGCTCTCCAGCCTTTGCCACGCCAGCGCCGCCCCCTGCCCGGCTGCGGCAACGCCGCCGATTTCCAGAAGCCGGGCCGCCAGGGCCACCGCACGTTCGGCCAGATCGGCCGGGGCGTCGGGATGCCGCTGCAGGACGGCAAGCACGTCGCGCGCCTCGGGGGCCGGGCCGATGCCGCGCCCGACCGGACCGGTTCCGTCGGTCGCAAGACAGGTGACGTTCAGGCTCAGGGCGGACCCCACCAGCGTTAGCCGCGCGGCAAGGGCCGCTGCCGCCTCGGGACTGCGCACCTTCGCGGTCGGGCCGACCGGAATGTCGATCACCACATCGGTCGCGCCCGCCGCCACCTTCTTCGACAAGACCGAGGCGACAAGCTGGCCTTCGGCGTCGATGTCGATCTCGCGCTCGATCCGCACGAAGGCATCGTCCGCCGGGCTGAGCCGCACCGCCCCGCCCCAGACGACACAGCCGCCTTCCGCCTCCACGACACGCCGGATCGCCGGCAGGTCCAGCGTGACGGGGGCCAGCGTCTCCATCGTGTCGGCGGTTCCGGCGGGCGAGGTGATGGCGCGCGACGAGGTCTTGGGGATCACCAGCCCGGAGGCCGCGACGATGGCCACCACGATCGGCGTCGTCCGGTTGCCCGGCAGGCCGCCGACACAATGCTTGTCCATCACGCGGGGCGCGGTCCAGGCCAGCCGGTCGCCGACGGCCACCATCGCCCGAGTCAGACCGGTCGTCTCGGCGTCGTCAAGCGGCAGGGCCGCTCCCGCCGACAGGAAGGCGGCGATCTGGGTATCGCTCAGCCGGCCGGCCTGCACGTCGCGCAGGATCGCCGCAAAACCGGCCTCGTCCAGCCGCCCGCCATAGAGCTTGCGGCGGACCAGCGTCATCGAGTCCGCCTGCGGGGCCGGGCGCACGCTGGCCATGGTCCCCGCGTCGGCACCAAGCCGCGCCCATGCGTCCTCGGACAGACCGATCTCATGCAGGTCGAGAAAGCTGCCCTCGATCGCCATGAGCCGGGCCGTGATGGTGCGCCCGCCGGAGCGGATCTCGATCCGCGTCCGGGCATGCACGCCCTCGGACCGGCAGACATGGCAATCCGTGCGCATGATGGCGATGGCCTCGCCCTGGCTTTGCAACCCGATCCGCACCAGCCGCATCGGGGCCGGATCGGGCGGTGTGGCGCGGGCCGGATCGGTCAAATCGTGAACTCCTGCTCCTGCCGGGCGACGGCCGCGTGCCAGCCAAGCTCGCGGCCGATGCGCACGCGCAGCGCCTCGGCGGCCTCCGGCTCGCCGTGGACGATGGTGACGCCGCCCGGTGCCGACGTGAAGCCGCCCATCCAGCGCAAAAGCTCGTTGGCATCGGCATGGGCAGAGAGCATCGGCAGGTTGGCGACCTCGGCCCGCACCGGCACCCATTCGCCGAACATCTTCACCTCGGTGGCCCCCTCGACCATTGCCCGCCCGCGCGTTCCCGCCGCCTGAAAGCCCGAGAACAGGATCAGGTTGCGCCGGTCCGGCGCGAAGGCGCGGATGTGGTGCAGCACACGGCCGCCGGTGGCCATGCCGCTGGCCGAGATCACGATCTTCGGGTAGGGATTCGCGGTGATCTCCTTCGATTTCTCGACATCGCGGACATAGGTGGCGATGGCGCAGGCGTCGCGGCAGATGTTGCGCGACAGGCGGTGATCGTCGGGATAGGTGCACAGAAGCTCGCTGGCGTTGATCGCCATCGGACTGTCCAGATAGACCGGCAGATCGCGGAACCGCCCGCCCTGTTTCAGCTTCCAGATGTAATAGAGCAGGCTTTGCGCCCGCCCGACGGCAAAGGCCGGGATCACCACCGTGCCGCCGCGCGCCGCCGTGCGCGAGATCAGCGCGGCCAGCGCCTCGGCCGGATCGGTCTGGTCGTGGATGCGGTTGCCATAGGTGGATTCGATGACGATGTGATCCGCCGCCTCGACCGCTTCGGGGTCCACCATCACCTCGTCGCCGTAGCGGCCAAGATCGCCCGAGAACACCACCTTGCGGCCCGACCAGTCCACCGTCAGCGAGGCCGCGCCAAGGATGTGGCCCGCGTGGTGCGGCGTCACTTCCGCGTCGCCAAGAACCCGGGTCGGCACATGGAAATCCATGTCGACAAAGGCCTCCAGCGCGCGCTCGGCCTCTTTCACGCCATAAAGCGGACGGGCGGGCTTGTGCTTGGCAAAGCCCTTGCGGTTGGCGTATTCGGCGTCCTTTTCCTGCAGATGCCCGCTGTCGCGCAGGATCAGTTCCGCCACCGCCCGGGTCGCCGGCGTGGCATAGACCGGGCCGCGAAAGCCGTCCGCCACCAGTTTCGGCAGATAGCCGGTGTGGTCGAGATGCGCATGGCTCAGCACCACGGCGCCGATGCTGCGCGGCTCGACCGGGAACGGCGCCCAGTTCAGCTCGCGCAGGTTCTTCAACCCCTGGAACATGCCGCAGTCGATCAGGATGCGCTGGTTGCCCCGGGTCAGGAGGTGCCGCGATCCGGTCACGGTTCCGGCGGCCCCGAGCGTGGTGAGTTTCAGCATGGCGTGTCCTTTCAGGGTCAGGGGCGGGCGGTCAGGGGCGGTCGGTCAGGGGCGGGCGGGCAGCGTCGCCAGGGCCTCTGCCACCAGCGGGGCCAGGGAAATTGCGTTCGAGGGGTGGGGAACGCTGTCGCAGGACACCACGCGCGCCGCGACCTGTTGCAGCCGCGCGAAGGCATCGCCCGCGAACAGCGGATGGACCACGGCGCAGACCGGCCGCGCCAGCCCGCGCAACGCCAGAAGCTGCGCCGCCGCGAGCATCGTGCGGCCCGACGAGGCGATGTCATCGACCAGCACCGGGATGCGGCCCGCGTGGTCTTCAAGCGCGGGCAGCACGACCGACACGTCGAAATCGCCGCGCCGGGTCTTTTCCATCACCACCCAGGGCGCGCCGGTCCGCGCCGCGATGGCCGCGACCCATTGCGCGCTTTCCGAATCCGGGCCGATCAGCAGCGGACGGTCCACTTCCGCCGCGATCCAGTCGGCCAGCGCGGGCGCGGCCTGCACGGCGGCGGTCGGGATGGTGTAAAGCTCGGAGAGCGCCAGGCGGCGGTGCAGGTGCGGGTCAACCGTGACGATCCCGTCGAAGAGCGACGAGATCAGCCGGGCGAAGCTGTCCGAGGTGACGGCCTCGCCGGGGTGGAAGGCCTTGTCCTGGCGCATGTAGGCGAGATAGGGCGCGACCAGCCGCACCCGGTCCGCCCCCTGACTGCGGGCGGCGTCGGCGGCAAAGGCCAGGCGCAGGAAGTCCGGGTCCGGCCCGGCCAGGGTCGTCACGATGTCGACGGTCCGCCCCGCGACCGGGGTCAGAAGCCGCAGATAGGTCTCGCCATCCGGGAAGCGGCGGGTCTCGACCGTGCCGACCTCGGCCGTCCGGGCCCTGGCAAGCTGCCGGGCAAAGGTCTCGTTGCCCGGCATGGGAAGGATGAGGGGCGGCTGGGTCATGCATCCTACGCTTTTGTGCTGGCGCCTCCGTTCAGGCTCGGCGCAGCCGGGTTCAGGGGAACCGGCGATAGACTGCATTGCGGATCGGAACGAAGATTGCGGCGATGTACCACCCTATCGCCACGGCCCAGATCACGCCGAACACGATGCTGCCGAAGGTCAGCCAGACAAATCCGGGAACCACGGCCTCGATCAACATGCGCATGCCTCCAGACGGCAGCACCAGTGTGGCAAGCAGACACAGAATGAATGTGACCACGAAGAAGGCCGAGAGTGTGAAGCCGAGCGGCACGATGGACATGGGTTCGAATCGACGTTCGGTCATGGCTGCATCTCCTGACGGTTGGCCCGTCGTCGGGCCGGTTTCAGTCCTGCAAGACAGACGCAGGCGCGACCGGTTGATTACACATGCAGCCGACCGGTCATGGAATGGGTCGGGTATCGCACCGAACGGAGGACACGGGGGACCGGCCCTCCTGTACTGGTTGCGCTTTCATCGCGCCGCCCGGGCCGGTTCAGGCTCGTGCCCGAACAACTCGGGACATTCCTCGGCGCATTTGTTGGTCAGGATGATCCAGGCGAGATGCATTGTCGCCAACCCTGCGAGCAGGCAGAAAAACGAGATGTAGGCATAGCGCAGGAAGGTCACGTCCAGCACGACCACGACCATGACCGTCACCGCAAAGTGGCGCATGTGACGGTAGCGCGACAGAAGCGGCGCCACGGTGATCAGCAGGACATAGATCGTGTAGGTCAGCCAGCGCGGCAGGAACTGGTCCAGCAGCATCGAGTTCTCATAGGCCAGCGAGTTCTGGTTGACCGTCACCACCAGCCAGTCGGTGCCGAACCCGTGCGGGATGTAAAGCATCAGGCCGAACACGATCCCGACCAGGGTCATCGCCATCAGCCAGGGCCGGCGGCGGCTGTCGGACGGCTCCAGCACCCAGACCGAGAACGGGATCCAGAACGGCCACATGAACCAGGTGAAGAAGATGAAGCCCATCGCGCCAAGGGTCATCGTGGCGTTGTCGCCCGTGTTCATGCCGACCCAGACGAAGCCCTCGCTGAACTGCTGGATCCCGGCGAAGAGCGGCATCAGGCCGATCGGCAGGTAGCGCCAGTTGCTGCGGACCGCCTTGACGATGATCGCCGCACCCCCCGTGGTTAGAAGCGCGCTGGCGGTGAAGCTGACCGTTGCCGAAAGACACATTGCGCAGTCCTTTCCCTAAGCCGAAATCACGGTGCCGGCCGTCCCGTCCAGGATCGCGGCGGCATCTTCCATCCGGCCGATCCCGGCCAGCCGCCCGCCCGAAGCGACAAAATTCATCCCCGCCGTCACCTTCGGTCCCATCGAACCGGCCGGCAGCGCAAGGTGCCCGGCCTCGACGGCGGACAGACGCGCAAGGCGCCGGGCCTCGGGCGTGCCGAAGCCTTCCATCACCCCGTCAACATCCGTCAGCATAAGCAGCGCGTCAGCCTTGATCGAGGTTGCCAGCAGCGCGCTGGCATGGTCCTTGTCGATCACCGCCTCGACGCCGGTCAGGCTGCCATCGGCCCGCCGCACCACCGGGATGCCGCCGCCACCGGCGCAGATCACCACCACGCCCTGCGCCAACAAGAGGCGGATCACCCGCAGGTCGGGAATCTCGACCGGCCTTGGCGAGGGCACGACGCGCCGCCAGTGGGGCCCGTCCGGGGCGATGGCCCAGCCCCGCTGCGCGGCCAGCGTCTTCGCCTCGGCCTCGGCATAGACCGGGCCGACGGGCTTGGTCGGGCGGGCAAAGGCCGGATCGACCACGATCTGCGTCAGAAGGGTCGCGACCGGCCGGTCGTGCCCCAGCGCGTTCTCCAGCTCCTGCTCGATCAGATAGCCGATCATGCCTTCGGTTTCGGCCCCCAGCATGTCCAGCGGATCGGGAGCATCCGGCCGGAAGGCCGCCCCCTGCAAGGCCAGAAGCCCGACCTGCGGGCCGTTGCCATGCGTCACCACAAGATCGTGCCCGGCCCGGACCAACCCCGCCAGCGCCAATGCCGCGTGCGCCGCATTTGCGCGCTGGACCTCGGCCGTCATCGGCTCTCCCCGGCGCAAAAGCGCGTTGCCGCCCAGGGCCGCAACCACCAGCACCCCTCAGCCCCCCAGCGTGGCGACAAGCACCGCCTTGATCGTGTGCAGCCGGTTCTCGGCCTGGTCGAAGACCACCGAGGCGGGGCTTTCAAACACCGCATCGCTGACCTCCATCTCGGTCAGGCCGAACTTTTCCGCGATCTCGCGGCCCACCGCCGTCTCGGTGTTGTGGAAGGCGGGCAGGCAATGCATGAACCGCGCGCGCGGATTGCCTGTGCGGGCCATCATCGCCGCGTCGATGCGCCAGGGGGTCAGCAGCTTGATCCGCTCGGCCCATTTCGCCTTGTCCTCGCCCATCGACAGCCAGACATCGGTGTAAAGGAAATCGGCACCCTTCACCGCCTCGTCGGGGTCCTTGGTCACGGTGATCCGCGCGCCGGTCTCCTCTGCGATGGCCAGAGCCTCGTCGATCACCGGCTTTTTCGGCCAGCAGGCCTTGGGACCGCCCAGACGCACGTCCATCCCCATCTTGGCCCCGCCGATCAACAGGCTTTCGCCGACATTGTTGCCCGCGTCGCCCAGGAAGGCGAAGGCGATCTTGCGCAGGGGCTTTTCGGCATGTTCCTGCATGGTCAGGAAATCGGCCAGTACCTGGGTCGGGTGGAACTGGTCGGTCAGCCCGTTGTAGACCGGCACACCGGCGTAACGCGCCAACTCCTCGACGATCTCCTGCCCGAAGCCGCGGTATTCGATGGCGTCATAGACCCGGCCCAGCACGCGCGCGGTGTCGCGCACGCTTTCCTTGTGGCCGATGTGGCTGCCCGAGGGGCCAAGGTAGGTGACATGCGCGCCCTGATCGTGCGCGGCGACCTCGAAGCCGACGCGGGTGCGCGTCGAATCCTTCTCGAAGATCAGCGCGATCTCGCGGCCTTTCAGCAGTTGCTGTTCGGTCCCGGCATATTTCGCAGCCTTGAGGTCGGCCGAGAGTTTCAGAAGAAAGCCGATTTCCGCCGGAGTGTAGTCGCGCAGGGTCAGGAAATGGCGGTTGCGCAGGTTGAAGCTCATGATTTTTCCTTCGATTTCAGGCGGGGTCGCGGATGGTCGGGCAGGTCATGCAGTGGCCGCCGCCCCGGCCCCGGCCCAGTTCCGCCCCCGGCATCTCGCGCACGTCGATGCCTTCGGCGCGCAGCATGGCGTTGGTGTCGTCGTTGCGGTCATAGCCCACGATCACGCCCGGCCGCAGCGCCACGACGTTGTTGCCGTCGTTCCACTGTTCGCGCGCACGTTCCGCCGGATCGCTGCCGCCGGTCGGCACGATCCGCAGTTTCTTGAAGCCGAGGATTTCCGCGACAACCTCGAAGATCGGGCGGCGGTCCTCGGTGACGCGGAACGGCTTGCCCGCGCCGCCCGGGCGCAGGTCGAAACAGGTGATGCCGTCGGCGACTTCCTTGAAGGTCGTGACCACATCGCCGCCGCAGAAGGTGAAGACCGTGTCGAGGTGCATCGCCGACCGGGTGCGTGGCAGACGGCAGGCGACGACGCGCGACGCCGCCCCCTGATCGAACAGCGCCTGGGCGAAGAGCCCGATGCCCTGCGCCGAGGACCGCTCGCCCATGCCTACAAGGACAGTGTCCGTGCCCACCGGCATGATGTCGCCGCCTTCCAGGCTTGCCGGGCCGAAGTCGCGCGCCGGGTCGCCGAACAGTTCGCGCACCTTTCCGGCGAATTTCGGATGATGCCGGTAGATCGCGGTGGTCAAAAGCGTCTCGGGCTTGCGCGCCGCCCAGAACATCGGGTTCAACGACACCCCGCCATGCACGAAGGCGCTGTTGTCGCGGGTGAAGATCATGTTGGGCAACGGCGGCAGGATGAACCCGGACTTGCCGAGCCAGGCCCCGAACAGTCCTTTCGGGACGAAGGGCAGATCGCCCACCGTCAGCCCGCCGATCAGCCAGCGCGCCAGATCGACGCCCGACAATCCCTCCATCCACAGCCGCAAGGGGTCCACCATGCCCGCGCCGACGGTGGTCAGTGTCACCCGGTGGTCAAGGACAAAGGCCCGGCCCGCCGGAATCTCCAGCGTTTCGGCCAGCAGGTCGTTGGCGTCCAGCACCTCGATGCCTTCGGCGCGCATCAGATCGGTAAAGACGGCATGGTCCTTGATCGCCTGCTTGACCCAGAACACGTCGTCAAACAGCAGCTCGTCGCAGTTTTCCGGTGTGAGCCGACGGTGCGCGAGACCCGGTCGGCAGACAATCACCTGGCGCAGGCGGCCGGATTCGGAATGGACGCCAAGGGTTGGTTCGGACATGGGATGCTCCGGTCAGAGGAAGGTGGCGACGCTGAGCGCGGCCATGATGAACAGGGTCAGGATCAGGAGAAGCGGCCAGACGAAGGCCAGCCAGCGTTCGTAAGGCACGCGGGCGATGGCCAGACCGCCGATGACCACGGCGAAGGTCGGGTTGATCAGGTTCACGAGCCCGTTGGCCGACTGGTAGGCGGTGACGGCCAGCGACCGGTCCACCCCGGCGAAGTCCGACAAGGGTGCAAGGATCGGCATCGACAGCACGGCAAGTCCCGACGAGGACGGCACGAAGAAGCTCATCCCCACCTCGATCCAGTAGAGAAGGTTGATGAAGGCAAGCTCCGACAGCCCGGAAACCGCACCCGCGGCGGCGTTCAGGATCGTGTCGGCGATCAGCCCCTGCTCCATCACCACGACGATGCCGCGGGC
>JBIJDO010000281.1:0-4441 GCA_044344105.1 Tabrizicola sp. | reverse complement strand
CAACACCTCGTCGATTTCTATTACCCGGCTTGCCAGCCGCACCGACCGGCCGGAAAAGTTCATGGGCTTCCACTTCATGAACCCGGTCCCGGTGATGCAGCTGGTGGAGTTGATCCGGGGCATCGCGACCGATCAGGAGACCTGGGAAACGCTGCACGAGGTGGTGCGGAAGCTCGGCAAGACCGCGTCAAGCTCCGAGGATTTCCCGGCCTTCATCGTCAACCGCATTCTGATGCCGATGATCAACGAGGCGGTCTATACGCTGTACGAAGGCGTGGGCAGCGTGAAGTCGATCGACGAGTCGCTGAAGCTGGGCGCCAACCACCCGATGGGGCCGCTGGAACTGGCGGATTTCATCGGGCTGGATACGTGTCTCTCGATCATGAACGTGCTGCATGAAGGGCTGGCGGATACCAAGTACCGGCCCTGTCCCTTGCTGACCAAGTATGTCGAGGCCGGGTGGCTGGGCCGCAAGACGCAGCGGGGGTTCTACGACTACCGGGGCGAGGTGCCGGTGCCGACGCGATAATCGATCCTTCGCAGAAGGATCGTGCCATGATTCTTCTGCGAAAAATCAGGCCTTGAGCCGCAGCCCCAGCGTATGCTCCCGCAGCCAGGCGAGGAACCCGCGCGGGTTGCCCTCCCATTTCTTCAGCTCCTCCGCCATGATCGGCTGGCCGATCACGGGCCGGGTCGGCTTGAAGAGGCAGCGCTTGATCTCATAGAGCAGCAACCCCTGCCGGATCGTGTCGCTGAGCTGGTTGGCGATCTGGAACAGGCGGGAGTTCTGGCCGGGGAAGAACACCGGCAGGATCGTCGCCCCGGTGGAGCGGACGATCTTGTGGGTGAAGACGTTCCACTCGCCCTCGACCGCCGGGCCCCACCAGCCTTCGGACATCGCGACCTTGCCCGCCGGGAACAGGATGATCACCCCCCCGGCCTTGAGGTGCGTGATCGTCTCGTCCCGCATCTGCAGGCCAAGCTCGCGCGCATTGTCCTCGTGCGGGAAGGGGACGGGGATCATGAACTCCTCGACTTCCGGAATGCCGGTCAGAAGCGACCGGGTCAGAATCTTGAAGTCGGACCGCACCCGGTTGACCATCTCGGCCAGCACCATGCCGTCGACCAGCCCCGAGGGGTGGTTCGACACCAGCACCACCGGGCCGGTCTTCGGGATCAGGGCGATCTCTTCGGGCGGAGTGTCGATCCGGATGCCCATGTGGCGGATCGCCTTGGGCCAGAACGGCGCGCCGTGCGGAGCACCGGACTTTTCAAAACTGCGGATCAGGCGCAGAAGCTGGATCTTCGCGGTCAGCCATTCGATGACCCGGATCGTGCCTGCCTTCCAGGGATTCTTGAATGTGCCGGCATAAGACAACCGACGCATGTCGTATTGCCGGGCCGAAGCTGCCACCGCGGGCGGTGCCGCCTCGGTGGCGATCTGGCTGTGGTCGGTCACGAAGCGGCTGTCCCCGGCAGGTGCCCAAATCCGTTCAGGGCATCCCCGGTCAATAATCCTCTCCGAAGCGGGCCGCAACAAGCGCCTCCAGCGCATCGGCGAGTTTCTCCGCTTCGTCGCCCGAGCAGCTGACGTCGATGGTCGTCCCGCGCGAGGCCCCGAGCATCAGAAGGCCCATGATCGAATCCCCCGAAACCTCCATCCCGTCGCGGGTCACGGCAGCCCGGGCGTCGTGCGCTTCGACCACTTCGACGAACTTGGCCGAGGCGCGGGCATGCAGGCCCTTTTCGTTGACGATGCGCAAGGAGCGGCTGGCCATCAAGGGTTCCTCAGGCCCCGCCGCCAAGGTCGAGGCTGTTGATGTACTTCCGGCCGGCATCCAGTGCTGCGGCCACCGCTTCGGGTACATCCATGTCGCGGGATTTGGCAAGCTTGATCAGCATCGGCAGATTTGCGCCGTAAAGGATACGGCGTCCCGTCGTCGCACAGGCGGGCAGCGACAGGTTCGAGGGCGAGCCGCCGAACATGTCGGTCACCAGCACCACGCCCTGCCCGGTATCGACGGCATCGGCGGCATCGCAGATCTCGGCCTGCTTGGCGTTGCGGTCGTGGTCATCCTCGATCGAGATCGCCCGGACCCCGTCCTGCCGCCCGACCACATGTTCGACCGCCGAGAGATATTCCCGCGCCAGTCCGCCATGCGCCACGATCACGATACCGATCAAGCGTCCACTACCTTCGTTGCGTCAGGCTGCCCGAAGGCCACCTTGCGTTCCAGTTCCCGGTGCCGTTTTGACACCGGCCAGCCCGCTTCTGCAAGCGCGTTCCCGACCATTTCCGCCATGGCAACCGACCGGTGTTGCCCGCCGGTACAGCCAAAACCGATGGCCAGATGCGCCTTGCCTTCCTCCAGATGGGCCGGAAGGAGAAAGAGCAGAAGCTCGCTCACCCGGCGGAAGAACTCGGCGAAGCGGGGGTCGGCGCGGACAAAGGCTTCGACCGTGGGGTCGCGGCCGTCCAGCGGGCGCAGCGCCGGCGACCAGTGGGGATTCGCGAGGAACCGGCAGTCGAAGATCATGTCCAGGCCGCGCGGAAGGCCACGCTTGTAGCTGAAGGACTGCAGCGAGACCGACAGCCGCCCGGTCGGCCCGGCGTCGAACAGGCGGGTGATCTCGGCCTTGAGGTCATGCACCGTAAGGTCTGTCGTGTCGACCAGATGGTCGGCGCGGACGCGGATCGGGGCCAAGAGGTCGATCTCGCGTTCCACCCCCTGGGCCGGGGTTTCCGCGGGGGCCAAAGGGTGGCGGCGGCGCGTTTCGGAATAGCGCTGGATCAGCACGCCGGGCGCGCAGTCGAGATACAGCACCTCTAGCCCGACGCGCGGGTCGCGGGTCAGCTGGTCGATCAGCTCGATCAAGGCGGTGGCGTTGAAGTCGCGGTTGCGGACATCAAGGCCCAGCGCGATGGGGTGACCCAGGGGTGCGCCCTCGGTCAGGCGGGGGACCAGGCTGAGCGGGATGTTGTCGATGCCCTCATAGCCCAGATCCTCCAGCACCCGGATCGCCGTCGTGCGCCCGGCACCGGATGGGCCGGTGACGAAAACAAGGTGGTGGTCCTGGGCGGGTGCTGGCGTCATTGGGTTCCGGGCCGCGTCATGCCTGCCGTCCGTGGCGAAGATAAAGCATGAGCGCGTCGGGAAAATGGTCATTCTGCACCTGCAGCACAAGGGACAGCGGTGTTCCCAGGATTGTGACCGAACGTTCCGGCGGCAGGCGGTCGGTTTCCTGTCGGTTGAGGTCGATGGCAAGGGCCAGGACGGCGCTGTCCACGAAGGGTGCGCGCAGGATACCTAGACCCCGAGCCTCGATCAGACCGCGAAGGTCGGGGTTCGGGCAGCTTGCGGTCAACCGGCCATCTTTGGCCGCGACCTGTGTCCGGTCATCCGAAACAAGCGCAGCACCCATCGCGATGAGGCGCAAGGCAAGGGCGGACTTGCCCGCGCCGGAGGGGCCGAGGATCAGAAGCCCCCGTCCATCGACCGCGACACAACTGGCGTGCAGGATGTCGCTGTCCGGCGTCACACCGGCAGGCCGACGACGAACCGCGCGCCAAGGGGTTCCGAGGTCGGATCGGCAGCGGTGGGCCTGATGTTCTCGGCCCAGATGACGCCGCCATGCGCCTCGACGATCTGCTTGGAGATGGCAAGGCCGAGGCCCGAATGCTTGCCGAATTCGGACTGCGGGCGTTCGGAATAGAACCGCTTGAAGACCTTGGTCAGCGCCTGCTCCGGGATGCCGGGGCCGGTATCCTCGACCACGATCAGCACCCGGTTCTCGCGGCGGCGCGCCCAGACGCGGACCGCATCACCGTCTTCGCAGAAGGAAATCGCGTTGGTGACAAGGTTCACGAAGACCTGCGCCAGCCGCGCCTCAAGCCCGTGGATCGTGATCGAGTCCGAGGGCAGGTCGATGATGAAATCGACGCCCTTCTCGCCCGCCTGTTGCGACAGATACTGGCAGAGATTGGACAAGGTCTTGAGAAGGTTGAACTCTTCTTCCTCTTCCTTGACCAGCTCGCTGTCCAGCCGCGAGGCGTTGGAAATGTCGCTGACCAGCCGGTCCAGGCGGCGGACGTCATGCTCGATCACGTCCAGAAGCTTGTCGCGCTGGTCGTCCTTCTTGACGAAGCGCAGGCTGCCGACCGCCGAGCGCAGACTGGCCAGCGGGTTCTTGATCTCGTGCGCGACATCGGCGGCGAACTGTTCGTTGGCGTCGATCCGGTCGTAGAGTGCGGAGACCATCCCCCGCATCGCGACGGAAAGTCGGCCGATCTCGTCGGGGCGCGCGGCAAGGTCGGGAATGCGCACGCGGGAGGGTGCCACCCGGCGCTGGTCGCGGTCGCGCCCGACTTCGGCGGCGGCGGCAAGGTCGGAAAGCGGGTTCGAGATCGTCGAGGCCAGCATCAGGCTGAGGCTGATCGACA
>JBIJDO010000170.1:0-6086 GCA_044344105.1 Tabrizicola sp. | reverse complement strand
TGCAGGTGATGACGACCGATCATCTGCGGGCCTTCAGCCATGACGCGAGGCTGGTGGCGCGGGTGGCGGCGCTGCATGCGCTGGGTGATGTCCGGGCGATGGGGGCCCTGCCGGAGGTGGCGCTGGCGCAGGTGATCCTGCCGCGCCTCGGGCCGGAGTTGCAGGCGCGGATGCTGGCCGAGATCATGGCGGCGGCGGCCGAAGTCTTCGCTGCGGCGGGGGCGGATGTGGTCGGCGGCCATTCCAGCGAAGGGGCGGAACTGACGGTGGGGTTCACGGTGACGGGGACGGCGGCGCGGGCCATCGGCAAGGCGGGGGCGCGGCCGGGGGATGTCTTGATCCTGACCAAGCCGATCGGGTCGGGCGTCATCCTTGCGGCGGAAATGGCGGCGGTGACGGTGCCGGGGCTGCTACTCGGCGAAGTCTGGGCGGGGTGCATCGCGGAGATGCTGCGCGAGCAGGGGACGGCGGCGGCGATCCTGGCACCCGTGGCGCATGCGATGACCGATGTCACCGGCTTCGGTCTGGCGGGGCATCTTCTGGAGATGCTCGATGCGTCGGACGTGGCGGCGGAGGTGAGCCTTGGGGCGGTGCCGATGATGCCGGGCGCGCTGGCGCTGTCCGGGGCGGGGCTGGGGTCGTCGCTGCAGCCGGCCAACCTGGCGGCGATCCGCGCGCGGCTGCGGGGAGCGTCGGACGCGCGGGTGGCTCTTCTGGCGGATCCGCAGACGGCGGGGGGCCTCCTGGCGGCGGTGCCGGGGGAACTGGCGGCGGGGCTGGTGGCAGACCTGCGCGCGGCGGGACATGCGGCGTCCGCGATCGGGCGGATCACGGCGGGTGCGGCGGGCATCGTCCTGACCGCCTGACCTTCCGCCGAAGCGGGCGGCAAGATGAGAAAAACCAGTGACATAGCGCCTTCGGGGCCGCAGGACGCCGAAAAGTGGCGGGGCCAAGCCGGAGCATGTCGCGGGCGGAACAGACAGGACCCGGTGCCCGGATTGAAATCCGGGACATGCAGCGATCTCCCGCCCTGTCCGGCATCCTCTTCGCCACCGGCGGCACGCTGATCTTTTCGGTCAACGACGTGTCGATCAAGTTCCTGTCGGGCGGCTATGCCCTGCATCAGGTGATCCTGATCCGGGCCATCGTGGCGATGATCTTCATCCTGGCGGTGATCCACTGGTCGGACCGGGGCTGGCCGCAGCTTGGCACGGGTCGGCCAAGGCTGCACCTTCTGCGGGTGGTCATCGTCATGGTGTCGAACGTCACCTACTTCACCGGGTTGGCCGTCCTTCCCCTGGCGGACGCGGTGGCGGTGGCCTATGTCAGCCCCATCGTCATCACACTGCTGTCGATCCTTGTCCTGGGCGAGAAGGTCGGGCCCCGGCGCTGGGCGGCGGTGATCATCGGCATGCTGGGCGTCATCGTCATGCTGCGTCCGGGGGCCGGGGTGATCCAGCCGGCCGCGCTTCTGGTCCTGATTTCGGCGGTGCTCTATGCGGCCGGCAACCTGCTCGCCCGTCACATGGGCGGCACCGAAAGCGCGATGACCCTGTCGTTCTACGTCCAGCTTGGCTTCATCTTCGTCAGCCTCGCCATGGGCCTGTCGGTCGGCGACGGGAGATTTTCCAGCGAGGAAGGTGTCCTGGCCTTCCTGTTCCGGCCCTGGATCTGGCCGCCCCCGGCCGACTGGCCGATCTTCCTGGCCACCGGCCTTTCGGTCGGGATCGGCGGGATGATGGTGACGCAGGCCTACCGCACCAGTGAGGCCGGCCTGATTGCGCCCTTCGAATATGTCGGCATGCCGATGGCGATCCTCTGGGGGCTTCTGGTCTTCGGGACCTTCCCGGACGCGGTGGCCTGGATCGGCATTGCGCTCATCTGCGGCTCGGGCCTTTATGTGATCTGGCGCGAGACAGTGCGGAAGCGGGAAAGCGATGCAGCCTGAGGCAGTGGTCTTCGACATCGGCAACGTGCTGACCTGCTGGCAGCCCGAGGCGTTCTATGACCGGGTCATCGGCGAGGACCGCCGCCGCGCCCTGTTCGCTGCGGTTGACCTGCACGGGATGAACGAGGTCGTCGATGCGGGCGGTCTTTTCCGCGAAACGATCTACGACTGGGCCGACCGATACCCGGACTGGGCCGCCGAGATCCGCATGTGGTATGACCGCTGGATCGAGCTTGCCTCGCCCCGGATCGAAGGGTCCATCGCCCTCCAGCGGGCGCTCAGGGCGAAGGGCGTGCCGGTCTTTGCCCTGACCAATTTCGGTGAATACTCCTTTGCCGAAGCTTTGCCCAAGATGGATTTCCTGCGCGACTTCGACCGCCGCTATGTCTCGGGCGAGTTGAAGGTCACGAAGCCCGATCCCCGCATCTATGAGATCGTCGAGGAGGACAGCGGCATCGCCCCCGACCGGCTTCTGTTCACCGATGACAAGGCCGAGAACATCACCGCCGCCGCCCGCCGGGGCTGGCGCACGCATCAGTTTGAAACCTGGCAGGGCTTTGCGCGACGGCTGGTCGCCGAGGGGCTTCTGACCACTGCAGAGGCAGGGCCATGACCGTCGAGATGATCCCCCCGGCCGCCGAGGCGCAGCTGACCTGGTCCGGACTGACAGCGGCCATCGAGGCCGGGCACCGGTTGCCGAAGGCGGAGATTGCCGATCTCTGGCTTTATCGGGGCGAGGATACGCTCCTGGACCGGGGGGCCTGGATCGACGGGCTGGGGTCCCTGGTCAAGATCGGCACCATCGTTCCGGGAAATGTGGCACGGGGCAAGCCGACGATCAACGGCATCGTCAACCTCTTCGACGATGTGACGGGGGAACTGACGGCGCTCTTGGATTTCCACATGGTGACCAAGTGGAAGACCGCCGGAGACAGCCTGTTGTCCGCCACCAGACTTGCCCGCAAGGACGCCCGGAACTTCCTGATGGTCGGGGCGGGCACCGTGGCGCGCAACATGGTCGCGGCCTATTCCAGCGCTTTCCCCGACGCCCGTTTTACCGTCTGGAGCCGCACCCGCGCCAGCGCCGAAGCGATGGGTCTGGCGGTCGCCGACGATCTGCAAAAGGCGGTCGGAGCGGCGGATGTGATCTGCTGCGCCACGATGAGTGCGACCCCGGTGATCCGGGGCGACTGGCTGCGCCCCGGCCAGCACCTTGACCTGATCGGGGCCTATACGCCCGCGATGCGCGAGGTGGACGACACCGCGATGGCCCGCGCCCGCGTCTTCGTCGATGCCCGTGCCACGACCGTCCACCACATCGGCGAGTTGATCGACCCGATTGCCGCCGGAGTGATGACCGAAGCGGACGTGATCGCCGACTTCTACGACGATCCGGCGCTGTTCACCCGCCGGTCCGAGGACGAGATCACCATCGCCAAGAACGGCGGCGGCGCGCATCTCGACCTGATGACGGCCACCTACATCGCACAGGTCTGGCGGAACCGGGCCAAAGCCTGAGGGCGGTCAGTCCTTCGGATCCCTGTCGCGGTCCGGCGCGAGAAGCCAGGAAACCACCGTCACCAGAAAGGCGGTGGCCACGGCCTGCTCCATGGACTTGGGCACCAGGGCTGCCAGGGGGTTCGTGGCCGGATCGGTGAGGGGTGCCTGCCGGGGTTTCGGTCTGGCGCTGCGGCGGGATGCGGACTGTCCCAGGATGAGGCTGATCAGCCCGAGAATCAGCGAGACCGCCAGAAGCGTCAGGGTGGCGACCATGGGTCCGAAATACTGGGTCAGGACCAGCCATCCCAACCCCAAGAGCCCCAGAACCGCAACCAGCAGGAACACCAGAGCGAGGGCATAGAACAGGGCGGCCCGCCGGGCCTGGGCCAGGCTTTCGCGCAAGAGCCCGCCGCCCAGCAGCCGCATCAGAAGTCCGGTCAGGCCCATCCGCCTACCTCCGCCCGAAGATCAGACCGAACAGGAGCCCCAGTCCCGCCGCCGCCGCCAGCGCCTTGTCGGGATTGGCCCGCGCATAGGCGCGCACGCTGTCGCGCAGGGCTTCGGCGCGGGCCGACATCGCTTCAAGCTCTGCACCGCCTTCACCGATCAGATCCGCCGCCTGTTCGCGCAGGGTGGCACCCAGCCCCTTGGCCTTGACCTCTGCCAGATCGCCAAGGGCCGTGCGCAGATCGGCAATCTCGGCGCGCAACTGCGTCAGGGCTGCGGCCAGTTCAGCTTCGGCCTTTGCCGCGGCGGTTTCGGTCTGGTTCGGTGTTCTGGCCATGCCTGTGCTCCAACGTGATGATGATGCCGCTTCAGGCCGTCCCGGATGCAGGGGCAGCGGCGGTTTCGGCCTTGTCTTCGGTCGGGGCAGCGGCGGGCTGCAGGGCCGGAAAGCTGGTGCGCAGCGCCGCAAGGCAGGCCTCTGCCGAGGTGACGACGAAATCGAACCCCAGGGCCTTGATCTCGGTCAGGCGGGCCTGCGGCACCGGGGCGAAGGGGATCATGCCATTCGGCACCAGACCCTCTTCCTTCGAGACATCCCAGACCACGGCACCGAAGGTCAGCCCCGGTGCCAGCTTGCGGTACCGTCGGGCCAGGAGAAGCGCCCCGCGCGCCGGGGTGGAATCCAGAAAGCACAGGACCAGCGCCTGCGACCCGGCCAGATGGGACGCTATGCTCCGCGAGCCGGAAGCGCCGACCAGCCGGGCCTGGCGGACCGCTGCCCCTTCGGCTGCCAGAAGCTGGGCCAGCACCGCTGCCGAGGCATCATCCAGCCTGCTCCGCCCGCCCAGGCAGACAATGACCGGCGCGTCTTCGGCAACGGGCTGATCCGGGTCGGGGGCGATGCTGCCGATCATTTCGACCGCGGTCACCGAAAGCTGTTCTTCGCGCGCCTCGCTCAGGACCCCGCGCTCCCGGTCGGCCTGGGCCAGGAGGAGGGCGGGAATGGTCACGCGGCGATGAAACTCGGCCAGCGGCTTTTCCTCCAGCGCCTCCTCGGCCCCGTAGATCGCCTCAAGCTCGTCCCCGGCGAGAAGGCGCTGGTAAAGCCGGGCCTGGGCCACCAGAACCGGCTCGTCCCCCAGGAGAATGTCGAACAGCTTGAATTGCGGCAGATAGCGCCCGAGGACCACGAGGCAGACCGTCAGCGGCGTCGACATGACGAGACCGAGCGGCCCCCAGAGAAAGGTCCAGAAGATCGCGGCCACGATGATGGCAAGCGGGCTGACCCCGGTGCGCGACCCGTAAAGCCAGGGCTCGACGATGTTCGAGGTGATCAGCTCCACCGCGACGAACAGTGCTGCGGTCCAGATCACCGCCGACCAGCCGGGCGCGACGGCGAAGGCGAGGAACAGGGGAAAGGCGGCGGCCAGAACCGATCCGACATAGGGCACGAAGCGCAGGACCAGGGTCAGCATCCCCCAGAGCGGCGCATTGGGCACCCCGATCAGCCACAGCCCGATGCCGATCGGGACCGCGTAGATCGCGTTCACCAGAAGCTGGATCAGGAGATACGAGGTCACCCGCGCTGCCGCGTCCTCCATCACCTGCGTGCTGCGGTGCAGATCGTTGGACCCGATCAGGCGCAGGAACCGGTCGCGCAGCTGCTCGCGCTCCATCAGGATGAAGATCACCACGACCACGACGATGCCGACGCTGGCCAGGGGCGTGACCAGCGGCAGGACCAGATCCTGCAGGATGCCGATGGCGCTGTTCGGTTCGACCAGCTCGACCGGCATCGGGCGTGTCGGGGCCTCACCGCCAGAGCCGGGCAGGGCGGCACCGATCTCGGCGTTGATGGCCGCGAGCAGGTTGCCGACCTGCGCGCCGATGCCCCGCTCGCCACCAACTTCCTTCAACGCCTCAAGCTTGGTCAGGATGTTGGCCTGAAACTCCGGCAGGTTCTGCGCCAGCTGACCCACCTGCCCGGCCACGACAAGGAAAAAGAGGCCGATCACGGCAAAGGCCACCAGGACGACGGCGACCACGGCCGCCACCTTCGGCAGGCCGATCCGGCGCAGCATCGTGACCAGCGGCGCGAGCGCAAAGGTGATCAGCATCGCGATCGCCAGTGGAATGAACACGTCGCGGGCGACAAAGAGCACCGCCGCAACCGCAACGATGATCGCCAGCT
>JBIJDO010000204.1:0-5579 GCA_044344105.1 Tabrizicola sp. | reverse complement strand
GCCTTCAGGGTCCGGTCGCGGTCATACTCTCGCAGCGCATCCAGAAGGTTCAACGGCAGCTTCGGCGCGCCCTTCACGGTATGGCCGTGCTGATACATGTCGATGTCGTGCCGCTTGCCGGGGTCGGCCTTGGTCCGCACCCCGTCCAGACCCGCCGCGATGATCACGGCCTGGAGGAGATACGGGTTCGCCGCCCCGTCCGGCAGGCGCAGCTCGAACCGCCCCGGCCCCGGCACGCGCACCATGTGGGTCCGGTTGTTGCCGGTCCAGGTCACCGTGTTCGGCGCCCAGGTGGCCCCCGAGGTCGTCCGCGGCGCATTGATCCGCTTGTAACTGTTCACCGTCGGATTGCAGATCGCCGCCAAGGCCGAGGCATGCTTCATGATCCCGCCGAGGAAGTTGCGGCCCTGATCCGACAGCCCCAGTTCCTTGGACTTGTCGGCGAAAGCATTGGTCTTGCCATCCAGGCTCCAGACCGAGATATGCGCGTGGCACCCCGACCCCGTCAGCCCCTTGAACGGCTTCGGCATGAAACTCGCGCGGAAGCCGTGCTTTTCGGCCACCGACTTGACCATGAACTTGAAGAACGAATGCTTGTCGGCGGTCTGCAGCGCATCGTCATACTTCCAGTTCATCTCGAACTGGCCGATCGCGTCCTCGTGGTCGTTCTGGTAGGCCTCCCAGCCCAGCTCCAGCATGTAGTCGCAGATCTCGCTGATCACGTCATAGCGCCGCATCACCGCCTGCTGGTCGTAGCAGGGCTTCTCTGCGGTGTCGTAGATGTCAGAGGGGCCGGTACCATCGGCGTTCAGGATGAAGAATTCAGGCTCAACGCCCGTCTTCACCCGCAGGCCTTCCTTTGCCGCTTCGCCGATCAGCTTTTCCAGCACGTTGCGGGGGGCCTGATCAACGAGCTTTTCCTCCATCGTCGCCCGCGCCGCGACCCAGGCCACGTCCTTCTTCCACGGCAACTGGATCACGCTGTCGGGGTCCGGCACCGCCATCAGGTCGGGGTGCGCGGGCGTCAGGTCCAGCCAGGTCGCAAAGCCCGCGAACCCCGCGCCTTCCACCGCCATGTCGTTGATCGCCTGCGTCGGCACCAGTTTCGCGCGCTGCCCACCGAACAGGTCGGTGTAGGAGATCATGAAGTACTTGACGCCCTTGTCCTTGGCCCATTTGCCCAGGTCTTTCGCCATGGTCTAACTCCCTGTGCTTTTGTCCTTCAGAAGCCGCCGTTGCGGCCCGGTATCCAGCTTGTCCCGGCAATCGGCACCCCCGCCATCGCGGCCGCCTCGATGGTCAGCGCGCAAAGGTCCTCTGGTTCCAGATTGTGCAGGTGGTTCTTGCCGCAGGCCCGTGCGATGGTCTGCGCTTCCAGCGTCATCACCTTGAGGTAGTTCTTCAGCCGCCGCCCGCCCAGCACCGGGTCGAAGCGCTTGGAAAGCTCCGGGTCCTGCGTGGTGATGCCCGCCGGGTCGCGGCCTTCGTGCCAGTCGTCATAGGCGTCCGCCGTGGTGCCGAGCTTCCGGTATTCCTCTTCCCATTTCGGGTCGTTGTCGCCAAGCGCGATCAGCGCCGCCGTCCCGATGGCCACCGCATCGGCGCCAAGGGCCATCGCCTTGGCCACATCCGCGCCCGAGCGGATGCCGCCTGAGACGATCAGCTGCACCTTGCGGTGCATCCCAAGATCCTGCAACGCCTTCACGGCTTGCGGGATGCAGGCCAGGATCGGCATGCCCACATGTTCGATGAACACATCCTGCGTCGCCGCCGTGCCGCCCTGCATGCCGTCCACCACGACGACATCCGCCCCGGCCTTCACCGCGAGCGCCGTGTCGTAATAGGGCCGCGCGCCGCCGACCTTGACGTAGATCGGCTTTTCCCAATCGGTGATCTCGCGCAGTTCCATGATCTTGATTTCAAGGTCATCGGGGCCGGTCCAGTCAGGGTGACGGCAGGCCGAGCGCTGGTCGATCCCCTTCGGCAGGTTCCGCATGTTGGCCACGCGGTCGCTGATCTTCTGGCCCAGAAGCATCCCGCCCCCGCCGGGCTTCGCACCCTGGCCCACGACGATCTCGATCGCGTCGGCGCGGCGCAGGTCGTCGGGGTTCATACCATAGCGGCTGGGAAGGTATTGATACACCAGCGTCTTGGAGTGCCCACGCTCTTCCTCGGTCATCCCGCCGTCGCCCGTCGTGGTGGAGGTTCCAGCCTCGCTTGCCCCACGCCCCAAAGCTTCCTTGGCCGGACCCGACAAAGCGCCGAACGACATCCCCGCGATGGTGACCGGAATGTCCAGATGAATCGGCTTCTTGGCATGCCGCGTCCCGAGCCACACATCCGTCGCGCATTTCTCGCGGTAACCTTCCAGCGGATAGCGGCTGATCGACGCCCCAAGGAACAGAAGGTCGTCGAAATGCGGCAGGTGCCGCTTGGTGCCTCCGCCCCGGATGTCGTAAATGCCAGAGGCTGCCGCACGGCGGATTTCGGCGTTCACCGCCGGGGTGAAGGTGGCCGAGAAACGGGGCGGGGTCCGGGGAAGATCGGTCATTCGGCACCTGTCGCGGCGGTTGGGTTAGGGCAAGAGTTTTCGAAAACTCTTGCAAATCTTTTCGAAAAGATTTGCGGCCTGCTTGGGTCAAGGTCGCGCATCAGTAGGCCGACGCGTTGTCGATGTTGAAGTTGTAAAGCTTGCGGGCCGAGCCATAGCGCTTGAACTCCTCCGGCTTGGCCTTGCCGTCCGCTTCGCCCCGCTTCAGGAGGTCGGCCAACAGAGCCAAGTGTTCCGGCCGCATTTCCTTCTCGATGCAATCGGCACCCAGAGATTTCACCGATCCGCGCACGAACAGCCGCGCCTCGTAAAGACTGTCACCCAGTGCGTCCCCCGCGTCGCCCAGCACCACGAGGTTGCCAGACTGCGCCATGAAGGCCGACATGTGGCCGATGGAGCCGTGAACGACGATGTCGATCCCCTTCATCGACACCCCGCAGCGGCTGGAGGCATTGCCCTTGATGACCAGAAGCCCGCCCCGCCCGGTCGCCCCGGCATACTGGCTGGCATTGCCGTCGATGATCACGGTCCCAGACATCATGTTCTCGGCCACGCCAGGGCCTGCCGAGCCCTTGATCCGGATCGTCGCCTGCTTGTTCATGCCCGCGCAGTAGTAGCCGGTCGAGCCCCGCACCGTGATGTCCACCGGCGCATCCACCCCCGCCGCAATCGCATGGGCACCCTTGGGATTGACCACCTCCCACGCCGTCATGTTCGTCTGGCCCCGCAGGGCATGCAGCGAGGCGTTCAGGGCGCGCAGACCCTCTTTGCCCAGGTCGAAACTCTGCATTCTTTCACCGCTCCCAGAAATAGACCGTGGCGGGTTCCGGCTCCCAGACCCGCGCGTCCTCGATCCCCGGCAGGTTGACGAGCGCCCGGTACTCCGAACCGAAGGCGACATACTGGTCGGTCTCGGCCATCACGGCGGGCTTGCAGGCGATGGGATCGCGCACGACACCGAAGCCGTTCCTGGTGCCGACGACAAAGGTGAAGAAGCCGTCAAGGTCGGTCAGGGTGGCTTCCAGCGCGTTGCCCAGCGTCTCGCCGGTCATGAGCTTGTGGCTGATGAAGGCGGCCCCGACCTCGGTGTCGTTCTCGGTCTCGAACGTCATGCCAAGACGCTTCAGATCGCGGCGGACATTGTTGTGGTTGGAAAGCGAGCCGTTGTGGACAAGGCACTGGTCCGCGCCAGTGGAAAACGGATGCGCCCCCATCGTGGTCACGGCGGATTCGGTCGCCATGCGGGTGTGGCCGATGCCGTGGGTGCCCGTCATCTTCGCAAGGTCAAAGCGGATGGCGACGTCCTTGGGCAGCCCGACTTCCTTGAAGATCTCGATGCTGTCGCCGGCGCTCATCACTTTGACGGCCGGGCGCAAATGCGCGATCGCCGACCGCGCTGCATCAAGCTGCGCCAGCGGAAGTTCCAGGACGGCATGGGTCGATTTCACCAGCATCGCGACCGGCTGGCCGATGGCGGCGTGCAGGTCTGCGTCAAGGTTCTTGAAGTCGACCTCCGGGCGGGCCGACTGGACCGTGATCTTGCCCAGGCCGTCCTTCGCCCCGCCATAGATCGCGATTCCGGCGCTGTCCGGTCCACGGTCGGTCATGGTGATCAGCATGTCGGTCAGCATGGCCCCAAGCTGTGGTTCCAGCTTCGGATCCTTCAGGAACAGTCCAACGATGCCGCACATGGTGAGTCTCCCCTTGAGGTTCCGCAAAGGCTAGCAGCACTGATCCCGCCATTCAACTGGCAAGAAACATTTATTACCTTGCAGGCAAATCTGGCAGAGTTGCAGGCCCCGAAAGCGGTTCGGACACCCGACAGGGACCGTCAGGCCCCTGCCAGTGTTCCGGCGCGTTTTGCGGGCCTAGTAGCGGTCGATGGCCTTGGTCACCCGCTCGGCGCTGGCGCGGGCCTTTTCGGCCGCAAGCTCGGCATTCTCATGCCGGATCTGCCAGATGTGCCACCCGATCCAGAACACGAGGCCCGCGATGACCAGCACGGTCTCGCTGCCCTGGAACGGGTAGATCGCGCCCACGTCTTTCAGGTCAACCGCCCAGGACGTCATTCCATTGGTCGACATGATCTGCTCCCTATTTGACCATGGCCCGTTCGGCGGCAGTCACTTCGGCGACCGCATCCTCATAGGCTTCATTGGTGGCGAAATCGAGACCGGCAAGCTCCACTTCCTTCGGAACCCGCAGCAGGTTCGCAGCACTCAGGATCCGGGCCACGATGTAGGTGGGAACGAAGCCCAGGGCGAACATGATGCAGGCGCCGATGAAGTTGCCCAGCGGATTGATCGCCGCATAGCCTTCGTAAGGCGAAGACGGCTGGCCCCAGAGCATGAAGCCCGCGATGACCACGCCAAGGAACCCGCCATAGCCATGCACGGCAACTGCCCCGACCGCATCGTCGATCTTGAACCGGCGTTCGACCCAGAAGTGCAGCTTGTAGACGATGCAAGGGACGATCGCGCCGATGAACATCGCCTGGATCGGGTGGTAGAGGTCATTGCCGGCCGAAGCGGCGATGATCCCGCAGAGCCCGCAGGAATAGGTCCAGAACGCATCGCCCTTCGAGATCACATAGCCCCCGAGCATCCCGCCGGACAGCGCCATCAGGAAGTTGAAGGTGATCGCCGACAAGGTGGTCGGTGCCAGGTAGATGTTGGTCGCGGTCCAGGTCTCGCCGCTGATCTGGCCGGCAATGGCGGCGGGCGAGATGATCGGCACGTTGCAGGCAGCATAGAAACCCCAGAAGCCGGTGTAGATCAGGAAGAGACCGATGGTCACCAGCCAGGGATTGTGCGGCGGGATGTCCCGTGGCGTCCCGTCCGGGCGGAACTTGCCGATCCGGGGGCCAAGGACGATCAGGAAGGCGAGCGCCGCGCCGCCCGCGATGGCATGCACCACGCCCGAGGCATAGGCGTCGTGGTAGCCCAGCACCTTGACCATCCAGCCGGCGTAGTGCCAGCCCCAGGAGGCGTCGAGGATCCAGGCCACCGATCCGATCATCACCGCGATG
>JBIJDO010000168.1:0-6122 GCA_044344105.1 Tabrizicola sp. | reverse complement strand
CCTGCGCCAGCCGGCCCCGCCTTCCAGCGACGGACCCGCGACTGTGCCCCAACCAGCGCAATCATGAAATCCGCAGCATTTGAGTCAAATTTGCATTCATGCTGGCACAAATATCCCGCAGGGGGTCCGGGGGATGTGAAATCCCCCGGGGCCAGCCCCAGGCGCAGCTTTCAATCATACTCGCGCAGCCGCGCGACATAGCGCGCCATCGTATCCACCTCGAGGTTGACGAAATCCCCGACCGCGACCTCGCCCCAGGTCGTCACCGCCTGCGTGTGCGGGATCAGGTTCACGCCGAACTCTGCGCCGTCCACCCCGTTCACCGTCAGCGAGGTCCCGTTCAGCGCCACCGACCCCTTGGGGGCGATGAACCGTGCCAGAGCCTCGGGCGCGCGGAAGGTCACCCGGACCGATCCGCCCTCGGGGCGCAGGGACACCACTTCGGCCACCCCGTCGACATGGCCCGAGACGATGTGCCCTCCAAGCTCATCCCCGACCTTCAACGCGCGTTCGAGGTTGACGCGTCTGCCGGGCTCCCAGCGGCCAAGGTTCGTCTTCGACACCGTCTCGGCCGAAATCTCGACGTCGAACCAGGGCTCTGCAGCGCTGCCCAGCGCAACCACGGTCAGGCAGACCCCGTCGCAGGCGATGCTCGCCCCGATGTCGATGCGGCCCACGTCGTAGCGCGTGGCGATGCGCGCGCGGAGATCGCCTGCGATCCTGGTCTCGACGATCCGTCCGACATCGGTGACAATTCCGGTGAACATCCGCCCCTCCCGCATTTTCTTCGACCTAGCCCCGGCCCGGTCACCTTGCAAGTCAAAGCCCGGTTGCGCCATGATCAATTCATGTTTTGTCACCATTTCCGCTTTAGTTGCCGAAGACTGTGCTGCATGCGCCCCCGGATGAGACCGTGCCCTTGACCCGCGCCGACCGCCGCTTCCTGTTCCTGCAAGGGCCGCACGGTCCCTGGTTTCACCAGCTGGGCGGCCTGTTGCGCGCCGCCGGGGCCGAGGTCTGGCGCGTGGGTTTCAATCTGGGCGACCGGATGTTCTGGCCGGGTCCCGGCTATATCGGTTTTGACGCGCCGCAGGATCTCTGGCGCGACGCCTGCGCCGATATCCTCGACCGCCACCGGATCACCGACCTGGTCCTTTACGGCGACACGCGGCCGGTCCACGCCCAGGCGGTGGCGCTGGCCCAAGCGCGCGGGCTGACGGTCCATGTCTTCGAAGAAGGCTATCTGCGGCCCTACTGGGTGACCTATGAACGCGGCGGGTCAAACGGGCATTCCCGGCTGATGACGCTGGACTTGGCCGACATGCAGGCGGCCCTGGCGAAGGTCGATCTGGACCTTCCCGACACGCCGGGCACCTGGGGCGACATGCGCCAGCACATGTTCTGGGGCGCGCTCTACCACGGGTTCGTCGCGCTGGGTCTGCGCCGCTACCGCAACTTCCGCCCGCATCGGGCGCTGACCGTCGGGCAGGAGTTCCGGCTTTATCTCAGGCGCTTCCTGTTGATGCCGGTCCACCGGCTTGAGCGGCGGCTGGCCACCTTCCGCATCCGGCGCGGCGGCTTTCCCTATCATCTGGCGATCCTGCAGCTGGAACATGACGCCAGCTTCCGCAACCATTCGCCCTTCGCCAGCATGACCGAGTTTCTGGCCCTGGTGATCACGGGCTTCGCCCGGGGCGCGCCGCCGCATCATCACCTGGTCTTCAAGGCGCATCCGCTGGAGGATGGCCGCGTGCCGCTCTTGCCGGAAATCCGCCGCCTTGCCGCGCTGCACGGGCTTGGCAACCGGGTTCATTTCGTCCGGGGCGGCAAGCTGGCCGAGCTTCTGAACGATGCGCGGTCCGCCGTCACCGTCAACTCGACCGCGGGACAGCAGGCGCTCTGGCGCGGCCTGCCGTTGCGGGCCTTCGGGGCCGCGGTCTATGCCAAACCCGGATTCGTGTCGTCGCAGCCGCTCGATGCCTTCTTCGCCGCTCCCGAGCGTCCGGATACCCGGTCCTACCGGGACTATCGCCATTTTCTGCTGGAAACCTCGCAGATCGTCGGCGGCTTCTACTCCTCGCCGGGGCGCAGGGCACTGCTACGACAGGTTGTGGACATGATGCTTGCCCCCGAGGATCCGTATCAGGCGCTCCGTTCCGGCAAAGCGGCACCGCGGCAACAGTTTCGGCTCGTGCGCTGATTTCCGCAGGCCGGACTGGCCATGGACCGGTCGTTTCGCTAGGATCGGAACCGAAAAAACCCGAAGCGAACGCAGGGGATACAGGCAGTGACGTCTTCAGTTTCGCCAACCGTAAAGGCGATTGTCTTGCTCGCATCGGTTGCGCTGGTCGCCGCATGCGGGTTGCCGCGCTCGGGGCCGAACAAGCGCGAGATCTTTTCCGGTGCGGCAGAGAAGGAAGGCGATGCGTTCATCATCGCCGTGACGCCCGCCGTCTCCCGCGCGACCGCGATGCAGCCAAGCTTCGGGTTCAGCGAAGGGTTCCGCAACGCGGGCGTCTTGGCCTCGGACATGATTTCGCCGGGCGACATGCTGAACGTGACCGTCTACGAGAACGTCAAGGACGATCCGCTTCTCGGCAGTGCCGGCCAGCGGGTCGCCACGCTGGGCGACATACAGGTCGACGGACAGGGCTACATCTACATTCCCTATGCGGGCCGGATCAAGGCCGCCGGGCAGACGCCGGAAGGCCTGCGCCAGGCGATCACGCGCAAGCTGGAAGACCAGACCCCCGACCCGCAGGTCAGCGTGACCCGGTCCGCCGGCGAAGGGTCGACCGTGTCGATCTCGGGTCAGGCCGGGGCCAACGGCGTCTATCCGATCGAGGCCTCGACCCGGACGCTTGCCAGCATGCTGGCGAAATCCGGCGGCGTGACCATCGACCCCGGCATCACCATCGTGCGGGTCACGCGCGGCGGCCGTTCCGGGCGGATCTGGCTCAAGGACCTGTACGACAACCCCGCGCTCGACATCGCACTTCGCCCCGGCGACAAGATCGTGGTCGAGGAAGACAGCCGCAAGTTCATTGCCCTCGGGGCCACCGGCGCGCAAAGCCTGGTTCCCTTCGAGTCCGAAACCCTCTCGGCTCTGGAAGCGATCGCAACCGTGGGCGGCCTGTCGACCATGTCCGCCGACCCGACCGGGGTCTTCGTGCTGCGCGACGAAAGCGAAGAGATCGCGCAGGCGGTCCTTGGCCGGACCGACCTGATCGGCGACCAGCGCGTGGTCTATGTCCTGGACCTGACCGAACCCACCGGTCTGTTCGAGGCGCGGGATTTCCAGATCCGCGACGGCGACACGCTCTATGTCACCGAAGCGCCCTTCGTGCAGTGGCAGAAGACGCTTGGCGCGATCACCGGCACGACGGGTGCGGCAGCCAACCTCGCGTCGACGGCGAATTCCGGGACCTGACCCTGCGGTGGCCGGTCCGTTCTGGCCAGAAGCGTTGAGCGGGGTCCCTCGGCGGCTGTGTCACCAGAACCTGTCGTTCCTGCGCGACCGGCGCTTGCGGCGCATCCTTGCGCTGGCCGGGCACGACCTCCACTTTGGCCTGCCCGGGCCTTCGGACGGTGTGCTGGTCTGGGGCCACAGTTCCACCGCCTGGCGCGGCGAGCGGGTCGCAGCGCGGCGCGGCGTGCCGCTGGTGCGGGTCGAGGACGCCTTCCTGCGGTCGGTCCTGCCGGGCCGGGCGGGCGGGGGCGCACCGCTTGGTCTGATGTTCGATCCGGTCGGCGTGCATTTCGACAGCAGCGGGCCCTCGCGGCTGGAGCAGATGCTGCAGTCTGCAGTGTTTACAAATTCGAACATTCTGAATGAAGCAAACCGCCTAACTTTCGTTTTTGCTGAGTTAGGCTTGTCAAAATACAACAATTGGGATGCAAACCTGCCCGCACCCGAGGCGGGTTTTGTTCTGGTCGTCGATCAGACGCGGGGGGATGCGTCGATCCTCCGCTCGGGTGCATCGCAGGCGACGTTCCGCCAGATGCTGGACGCCGCCCGGCGCGACCACCCCGATGCGCGGATCGTCATCCGAAGCCATCCCGAGACCGCAGCCGGGCTGCGATCCGGGCATTTCGGGCCGGGGGACCTGGACGCACGGACCACCCTCCTGACCGCACCGGTCCTGCCGGCCCGCCTTTTCGCCGCCGCCGCCGAAGTCTACACCGTCTCGTCGCAGATGGGGTTCGAGGCGATCCTCCACGGTCATTGCCCGCAGGTCTTCGGCCAGCCCTTCTATGCCGGCTGGGGACTGACCCGCGACCACATGCCGATCCCGCGCCGCACCCGTCGCCTGACGCCGGTCGAGCTTTTCGCCGGGGCGATGCTCATGGCCCCCCTCTGGTACGATCCCTGCCGCGACCGGCTTTGCGGCCTGGAGGATGTGGTTCGCCAGCTTGAGGCCGAGGTCCGGACCTTTCGCGAGGACCGGACCGGCCATGTCGCAACCGGCATGCGGCTGTGGAAACGGCCCCGGCTGCAGGCCATGTTCGGCGGCACCAGACCGCTGCGCTTCCTTGATCCGCCCGCCAGGGCCGAACGGCTGGCCTTGTCCAGCGGCCGCAGCCTTCTGATCTGGGCCGGAAAGGAACCGGACGACTTCCGTCCCACGGCGCCCTGCCTCAGGGTCGAGGACGGATTCCTGCGCTCACGCGGTCTGGGGGCCGAACTGGTGCCGCCCCTGTCGCTGGTGACCGATGACCTCGGCATCTACTACGACCCGACCCGACCTTCGCGCCTTGAGGCGCTGATCGCCGCACCCCTGGCACCGGCCGGTCGGGACCGCGCCGCGGCATTCCTTGACCGGCTGCGGCGGGAAGGCCTGTCGAAATACAATCCAGGCGCTGCGGCGCTGCCCGACCTGCCCGAGGGTCACCGCATCCTGGTTCCCGGTCAGGTCGAGGACGATGCCTCGATCCGGAAGGGCGCGGGGGCGGTCCGTACCAATCTGGAGCTCCTGCGCGCCGTCCGCCGGGCGCATCCGTCGGCAGTCGTCATCTACAAGCCGCATCCCGATGTCGTGGCGGGTCTGCGCAAAGGTGATGTCCCGGCCAGCGACCTGCAGGGACTGGCGGACGTGGTTCTTCCCGGCGGCGATCCGGCCCCTCTTCTGGACAGGGTTCAGGAGGTCTGGACGATGACCTCGCTTCTGGGATTCGAAGCCCTGGTCCGGGGGGTGAAGGTCACCTGCCTTGGCGCACCCTTCTACGCGGGGTGGGGGCTGACGACCGACCTTGGCCCGGTTCCGGCCCGGCGGACCGCGCAGCCGGACCTGATCCGGCTCGCCCATGCCGCGCTGATCGCCTATCCGCGCTACTGGGACCCGGTCAGCCGCCGCCCCTGTCCGCCCGAGGTCGCACTTGACCGGCTCGCGACGGGACCGATCCCGCACCCCGGTCGGGTCAACCGGCTGATGTCACGGCTGCAGGGGCGCTTCGCAGGCCTTGCGCATCTTTGGCGCTAGCTAGCGGACCAGCCGCCAGAACCGCCACATCAGGCTCGCCGCCGCGCAGACGAGGCCGACCACCAGCCCAAGCCACAGACCAACCCCGCCGAAACCCAGCGGAAAGGCCAGCAGATAGCTGCAGGGAATGCCGATCAGCCAGTAGCTGACCACGGCCAGCCCCATCGGCACCCGCGTGTCCTGCACCCCGCGCAACAGACCCAGCGCCATGACCTGCATCCCGTCGGCCAGCTGGAACAGCGCCGCGAGCATGACCAGCACGGACCCGTAGGCGACAATGGTCGCGCTTTCGGGCTTTGCAAGGTCGACGAACAGGGCCACGATCGCTTCGGGCACCGCCAGGAAAACGGCAACCGAGACCAGGGCGACGGCGAAGGAGATCACCACCGCGACCTTTGCCGCCTTGCGCAGCGCGGGCAGGTTGCCCTGTCCGTCAAAGCGGGCAATGCGGATCGTCGCGGCGCTGGACAGGCCGACATGCATCATGAAGGTCAGCGCCGCCACTTCCAGCGCGATGCCATGCGCGGCCAGTTCGACCGGCCCGATCCAGCCCATCATCAGGGCCGAGGCCTGGAAAAGCCCGCCCTCGGCCAGGCCCGTCAGACCGATCGGCAGACCCAGCCGCCACACCTGACCCATCGC
>JBIJDO010000194.1:0-5787 GCA_044344105.1 Tabrizicola sp. | reverse complement strand
ACGGCGCGGCCGCCCCGGCACCCGGCGGGCTGCCAAAGCTTGGGGCACCGGTCATCAATCCCTGACGGATCGCACCGATGAAGAAGGCCCCGGATCGCTCCGGGGCCTTTTCGTTTCCGCCGACCCTGAAAGCCTTACAGCTTGCCGGCCTGCTGCTGCGTCATCATGAAGACGTCATAGTTGTACTCGGCGATCTGCGCCCAGAGATAGGCGTCCTTCTTGAACGCCGACTGGCTGTCGTGGATCTTCTTGAACGCCGCGTTGGTGGCGCCGATCTCGGCATAGGTCGCGTTTGCCGCGTCGAAGGCCGCCGACAGCACGTCCTGCGGGAAGGGCCGCAGCTGCGCGCCATTCGCCACCAGCGATTTGAGCGCCGTCGGGTTCTTCCAGTCGTAGTTCGCCATCATGTTCGAGTTCGCCGCCTCGCAGGCGGTGGCCAGCACCCCCTGATAGGCTTTCGGCAGCTCGTTCCACTTGGCCAGGTTGACCATGGTCGACAGCGTCGGCCCGCCTTCCCACCAGCCGGGATAGTAATAGTAGGGCGCGACCTTGTAGAAGCCGAGCTTCTCGTCATCGTAGGGGCCGACCCATTCGGCGGCGTCGATGGTGCCCTTTTCCAAGCTGGGATAGATGTCCCCGCCCGCGATCTGCTGCGGCACGACCCCGAGCTTCTCGATGATCTTGCCGGCAAAACCGCCGATCCGCATCTTCAGGCCCTGCATGTCGGCGAGGCTGTTGATCTCCTTGCGATACCAGCCGCCCATCTGCACGCCGGTGTTGCCGCAGGGCAGGTAGTGCAGGTTCTGGGTGTTGAAGTATTCGTTCATGAGCGCGATGCCGCCGCCCTGATACAGCCAGGCGTTCATCTGCCGGTAGTTCAGCCCGAACGGCACCGTGGTGCCCAGGGCATAGGTCGGGTCCTTGCCCCAGTAGTAGTAGCTGGCCGTATGGCAGGCCTCGACCGTGCCTGCTGACACCGCATCGGCGGCTTCCAGGCCCGGCACGAGTTCGCCCGCCGGAAAGATCTGCAGCTGGAACTTGCCGTCGGTCGATTCCGCCACGTATTTCGACATCGTCTCGGCCGCGCCATAGATCGTGTCGAGCGATTTCGGGAAGGACGAGGTCACGCGCCAGGTGACGGTTGGCGCATCCTGCGCGATGGCCGGTGCGGCCAGTGCCACAGCGCCTGCGGCGACACCGCCGACTGAGGCTTTGGTCAGAAAGGAACGACGATCCATGCAGTACTCCTCCGCTGTTGACCCGGTTTCGCCCTGCAAAAAGCGCCCCGGAATTCTGGTGAGTTAGAGCCTAGTGGCCCATCCGCAAGAGGGGAAGCCCCAACTGCCGGACCTGCGCGGGTTTTGCCTTCACTCCCCACCGCCCGCGCACCACGCCCAGCCCGCACATTGCGCTTGGCTTTTCGGCTCCGGACCGCAAGATGCCGGCAGGTTCATGGGGAATGCCCGGATGTTCAGCTACGTCTCGCTTGGAACCCGCGATTTGGCCCGCGCCCTGCGTTTCTACGATGCGGCACTTGCCCCGCTTGGGCATTCCCGGATCGCGGACGACGACGCCGACGACCGCTCGGCCGCCTGGGGGATCGACGATCCCGGACCGCATCTGTGGGTCACCGAACCCTTTGACGGCCAGCCCGCCAGTATCGGCAACGGCACCATGGTCTCCTTTCTGGCCCAAAGTCCCGGCGATGTTGATGCCTTCCATGCCGCCGCCCTGGCCCATGGCGGCACGGATGAGGGCGCGCCCGGCCTTCGCCCGCAGTACGGCCCGCATTTCTATGCGGCCTATGTCCGCGACCCCGATGGCAACAAGCTGAACGCGGTCTGTTACCGCGCCGACACATCGGCACCACGGACCTGACCGCAACCGCCTCTGGTCCCGGCTTTTTCCACTCCTGCCCCTTGCAATCCCCACGGTCCGACCAAACCTCCCCCCGAAGCTGATCGGGGGGCAGTCTTGACCTATCTTTTCTTCTTCGCGGGCCTCGCCGCCCTTGTCGCCGGGGGTGAGCTTCTGGTCCGGGGCGCGTCCGCGATCGCCCGCGCCTTCCATCTGTCGCCGCTGCTGATCGGCCTGACCATCGTCGGCTTCGGCACCTCCGCACCCGAGCTGATCGTGTCGCTTCAGGCCGCCATCGAAGGGCAGCCCGGCATCGCCATCGGCAATGTGCTCGGCTCGAACATCGGCAACATCCTGTTGATATTGGGGATTTCTGCCCTCATCGCCCCGCTGATCATTCCGGGTCGCAAGCTGTGGCGCGACCTTGGCTTCATGCTTCTTGCGACCGCAACCATCTGGATCATGCTGCTTGACGGACAGGTCACCCGCCTTGACGGGGGTCTCCTGCTCGCGGGTCTGGCGGTGTTCCTGGTCACGGCCTTCGTCGCGGGCAGCGGTCACCCGCCCGAGGATGCGCATGTCGCGGCAGGCCCGGCATGGCGGCCCTGGGCGCTCACGGCCCTGGGCCTGGTTCTTCTGGTCATCGGGGCGCGGCTTCTGGTCGACAGCGCCACCACCATCGCCCGCGACTACGGCATCTCCGAGGCGGTGATCGGCCTGACCATCGTCGCCATCGGGACCTCGCTCCCGGAAATGGCCACCTCGATCATCGCCGCCTGGCGCAAGCACACCGAGATTTCGGTCGGCAACATCGTCGGGTCGAACATCTTCAACATCTTCGGCATCCTCGGCCTGACCGCGCTGGTCGCGCCGATCCCCGCCGAGGCGCGCTTTGCCGCCATCGACATGCCCTGGGTCGCGGCCTCCGCCGTGGGATTGACCGTCATCGCCTTCGTCCTCGGCGGCCTGCCCCGGATCGCCGGCCTTGGCCTGCTGGCCGCCTACGGCAGCTATCTGTGGTTCATCGGCTGACCGGGACGGACGTTTGTCCGGCGGGATTGCCCCCGCCGGACCAGGTTTCACGCCGCAAACCCCTCGGCCTGCATCGCTGCCCGCACCGCCGGTCGCGCCGCCATGCGGGTCATGAAGGCCGCCACATGCGGCCAGTTCTCCAGCGAAATCCGGTGCAGCCGTGTGAACCCCAACACCGCAAATCCGTAGGCATCCGCGACGGAATAGCTGTCGCCGGTCAGCCAGCTGCGCCCATCGGCCAGAACGGTTTCCAGCCAGCCAAGCTTTGCCCCGATGACGGCAATCTGTCGCGCGCGGTCGGTCTCGGGCAGGGCCGGGTTGAAGAGCGGCCCGAAGGCGGGGTTCAGTTCCGACGAGATGAAGTTCAGCATTTCCTGAACCCGCGCCCGCCGGATCGTGCCCGACGGACCGACCAGCTCCTCACCTCCCCGGTTTTCCGCGATGAACTGCAGGATCGCCGGACCTTCGGTGACGACTTCGCCCGTGTCCGTCTCCAGCGCCGGAACCGCTCCTCTCGGGTTCACGTCCCGGAAATCCCGCCCGGTCTCGGTGCGCTTGGTGGCGATATCCACCCGCTCAAGCGTGAAGGGGCCTGCGGTTTCCCGCAGGATGATATGCGAGCCCATGGAACAGGCACCCGGCATGTAGTACAGTTTCATTTCTAGACCTCTTGGAAATGGTTGGGGCGTGCAGACATACGCCCCGCACCCGTGGCGCAGAAGCGCAATCTCGCCTCCGGCTGCAGTATTGGGTTCCCGTTTGGAAACTGGATTGGCCCTATGCCCCTGAAAAGACGAAAGACTCTTGCCGCGCCCCCGACGGACCTCTGTCCGATTGCCAACTGCATGTCGCTTCTGGCCGGGGCCTGGACGCCGCAGATCGTCTGGGCGCTCAGCGCCGGGCCGCGCCGGTTCAGCGAGTTGCGCGCCGATCTTCCCGGGCTTTCCGCCAAGATGCTGACCACGCGCCTGCGCATGCTTGAGGATCGCCGCCTTGTGACCCGAACCGACATGCCGACCTCGCCGCCGACGGTGGACTATGCGCTGACCGATCTTGGGCAAGAGTTGCTTCCGGTCATCCGGATGATGGGTGATGTCGGCACCCGCGTGTTCCAGCGCATGAACGCCAGACGCGCTGCCTGACTTCGGAAGGAGGCAGAGCCGAGTCGCCGGACGGATCGGGCGATCCTGCCCTGACTGTTCGATAGTTGCGCAGAGACAGCCGCTACCGGCAGCAATGTTACATAAACCGGCCCTGTCGCGACATTTTCTGTTTGCAAATCCGATTGACGCCCGGCATACCCCCGCTTAAGTTCCGACCGAACGTGAAGGGGATGGGCCTGTGGCCAGACTTCTTGTCATCGTAGGAAGGACGCGCATGGGCCGGTGACGGTTGACCATAGTGGTTCCCATGCGCCCCCGAAGGAAACTCCGGGGGCTTTTTGTTGCGCGGAAAGGAAAGACGGCGATGTCGAAGCAGATGACCGGTGCAAGGATGGTGGTGCAGGCGCTCAAGGACCAGGGCGTCGAGGTCGTCTTCGGCTATCCCGGCGGGGCCGTCCTGCCGATCTATGACGAGATCTTCCAGCAGAACGACATCCGTCACATCCTGGTGCGCCACGAACAGGGCGCGGTCCACATGGCCGAAGGCTATGCCCGCTCGACCGGCAAGCCCGGCGTGGCGCTGGTCACCTCCGGCCCCGGGGCGACCAATGCCGTCACCGGCCTGACCGACGCCTTGATGGATTCGATCCCGATCGTCGTGCTGACCGGCCAGGTCCCGACCTTCATGATCGGCACCGACGGTTTCCAGGAGGCCGACACGGTGGGCATCACCCGGCCCTGCACCAAGATGAACTGGCTGGTGAAGGACACCGCGAAACTCTCGGAGACCATCCACCAGGCCTTCCATGTCGCCACCCATGGCCGCCCCGGCCCGGTGCTGATCGACATCCCGAAAGACGTGCAGTTCGCCACGGCCGACTACACCCCGGCAGAGAAGGCCAAGGTCGCGCATTACCAGCCGCGCACCGAGGGCGACCCCGCCCGCATCGCGCAACTGGTCGAGCTGATCGAAACCGCCGAGCGCCCGATCCTCTACACCGGCGGCGGCGTCATCAACTCCGGCCCCCGTGCCAGCGCGCTCTTGCGCGACCTGGCGGCCGAGACGAACTTTCCCGTCACCTCCACCCTCATGGGCCTTGGTGCCTATCCCGCAAGCGGCAAGAACTGGGTCGGCATGCTTGGCATGCACGGGCTTTACGAGGCCAACCTCGCGATGCACGGCTGCGACGTGATGATCAACATCGGCGCGCGGTTCGATGACCGGATCACCGGCCGGGTCAAGGACTTCAGCCCCCGGTCGCGGAAAGCGCATATCGACATCGACCCTTCCTCGATCAACAAGGTGATCCATGTCGACGTGCCCATCGTCGGCGACGTGACGAAGGTGCTGGAGGAAGTGCTGCGCCAATGGCGTGCGCGCGGGTCGAGGACCAACCAGCGCGGCCTCGCCAGCTGGTGGCAGCAGATCGACGAATGGCGCGCCGTGAAGTGCCTGACCTACAAGCCCTCGACCACGACGATCAAGCCGCAATATGCGCTGGAACGGCTGGAGGCGCTGACCAAGGGCCGGAACCGCTACATCTGCACCGAGGTCGGCCAGCACCAGATGTGGGCCGCGCAGTACCTCGGGTTCGAGGACCCGAACCGCTGGATGACCTCCGGCGGGCTTGGCACCATGGGCTATGGCCTGCCCGCATCCATCGGCGTCCAGATCGCCCACCCCGACGCCCTGGTGATCAACGTCGCCGGTGAGGCGTCCTGGCTGATGAACATGCAGGAAATGGGCACCGCGATGCAGTTCCGCGCGCCCGTCAAGCAATTCATCCTGAACAAC
>JBIJDO010000167.1:0-6169 GCA_044344105.1 Tabrizicola sp. | reverse complement strand
GGCCTTCATGGTGGCGATCTCGGCTTCCTGGGCCTTGATCACCTCTTCGGCGATGGCACGGATTTCCGGGTCCTTGCCGAATTCCAGCTGTACCTTGGCCATGTCGATGGCGGCCTGGTGGTGCGGGATCATGCCTTTCACGAAGTCCACATCGGCGTCCCCCGTATAGGGCACCATCATGTTGGCCATCATGGTGTTCATCACGCCAGCATAGGCCTTTGACGACGGGGTGTCGGCCCCCATGTCCATGCCGCCCATGTCCATGCCGCCCATGGTCCCGTCATTCTGGGCAAAACCGATCGACACCGCCGCAATGCCCGCGGCGACCGCTGCGGCTGCAATCAGCAATCCTGTCCTGTTCATTCTGTGGCTCTCCTTAAATTGTCTTGAATCGTCCGGTGTTCACGTGCGACCGGCTCAGGCCGGCGCGTAGCCCACTTCGCTCAGCGCAGCGACCAGACGCTCACGCGGGGCGGTGGATGTAACGTCGACCTTGTGCGAGGCAGGGTCGGCCTTGACCTCGGCCCCCGGATCGACCGACTGGATCGCCTTGGTGACGCTGCGCGCACAGCCGCCGCAGGTCATGTTCTCGATGTGGAACTGCATGAGTGCCTCCTTCGCGTTTTCATATCATGCCACGGGACATAGGGCTTCCAATGGTTGTAAGGTCAAGACCACAAGACCGTGATCGCGGCAATAAATTGCCCCCTTGACCTTCCAATCATGGGAAGCCTTATCTGCAGAGGGCGACGTATTCCCGGAAAGGTATCGCCATGAACATGCAACCCCGATCCGCCGTTCCCTCCACCGAGGTGCTGGAGGTCGAAGGCATGACCTGCGCCTCGTGCGTGGCCCATGTCGAGCGGGCTCTCAAGGCTGTGCCCGGCGTCACCGGGGCGAGCGTCAACCTTGCCACCGAGCGCGCCGAGGTGACGGGCACGGGCGTTGACCGGGCGCTGTTGGTCAAGGCCGTGGCTGATGCGGGTTACGAGGTTCCCGCCCGTCCCGTGGAGCTTGAGATCGAGGGGATGACATGTGCCTCCTGCGTCGCGCGGGTGGAAAAGGCATTGAAATCCGTGCCGGGCGTGACCTCGGCGGCGGTGAATCTGGCGACCGAACGGGCCAGCATCACCGGAACGGCTGACCTTGCCGCGCTGACCCGCGCGGTGAGCGACGCGGGGTACGAGGCCCGCGCCGCCGCCCCGGCGCTGGCAACGGCGGACGAGACCGCCGCGAAGAAGGCCGCCGAGGAGGCGGGGCTGAAGCGTGACGTGCTGATCGCCGCCGCCCTGACACTGCCGGTCTTCGTGCTGGAGATGGGTTCGCATCTTTTCATGCAGGTCCATATGGCCGTGGTGAACACCATCGGCACGCAGAACAGCTGGTACATCCAGTTCGTGCTGACGACTGCAGTCCTTTTCGGCCCCGGCCTGCGCTTCTTCCGCAAGGGCTTTCCGGCCCTCGCGCGCCTCGCCCCCGACATGAACAGCCTGGTCGCTGTCGGAACTTCGGCCGCCTACGGCTATTCGCTGGTCGCGACCTTCGCGCCGGGCGTGCTGCCCGCAGGGTCGAACTTCGTCTATTACGAGGCGGCGGCGGTGATCGTCACGCTGATCCTCTTGGGCCGCTACCTCGAAGCGCGAGCAAAGGGCCGCACCTCCGAAGCGATCAAGCGGCTGGTGGGCCTGCAGGCCAAGACCGCCCGCGTGGTGCGGGACGGGACGGCGGTCGAAGTGCCGGTTGCCGAGGTGCGCCCCGGCGACCTGGTCGAGGTCCGCCCGGGCGAGCGGGTGCCGGTCGATGGCGAAGTGACGACCGGCGCAAGCTGGATCGACGAGAGCATGATCTCGGGCGAGCCGCTGCCGGTCGAGAAGACCGCAGGCAGCGCCGTTACCGGCGGCACGGTCAACCAGACCGGCGCCTTCACCTTCCGCGCGGTCGCCGTGGGCGAGGCCACGATGCTGGCCCAGATCATCCGCATGGTCGAGGCGGCGCAGGGCGGCAAGCTGCCGATCCAGGCGCTGGTCGACCGCGTGACGATGTGGTTTGTCCCCGTGGTCATGGCGCTGGCGGCGCTGACCTTCGCGGTCTGGCTGATCTTCGGCCCCGATCCGGCGCTGACCTTCGGCCTCGTCAACGCGGTCGCGGTGCTGATCATCGCCTGCCCCTGCGCGATGGGGCTGGCCACGCCGACCTCGATCATGGTCGGCACCGGGCGCGGGGCGGAACTGGGAGTCCTCTTCCGCAAGGGCGAGGCGCTGCAAAGCTTGCAGGGCGTGAAGGTCGTGGCGCTGGACAAGACCGGCACGCTGACCGAGGGCAAGCCGCGCCTGACCGACCTGACGCTGGCCGACGGTTTCGACCGCGCCGCCGTGCTGGCCGCCGTGGCGGCGGTCGAGGCGAAGTCGGAGCACCCCATCGCCCGCGCCATCGTCGCGGCGGCGGCTGAGGAGGGGCTGGCCCTGCCCGAAGTGACGACCTTTGATTCCGTCACCGGCTACGGCGTCGCCGCCGTGGCGGGCGGGCAACGGATCGAGGTCGGGGCCGACCGCTACATGGTGAAACTCGGCCTCGATATCGGTGCCTTCGCGTCCCAGGCAGCGCAGCTTGGCGACGAAGGCAAGTCGCCGCTCTATGCCGCCATCGACGGCAGGCTTGCGGCCATCCTTGCGGTTGCCGACCCGATCAAGACGACGACGCCGCAGGCGATCACGGCGCTCCACGCGCTTGGCCTCAAGGTCGCGATGATCACCGGCGACAATGCCCGTACCGCCAACGCCATCGCCCGCCAGCTTGGCATCGACGAGGTGGTGGCCGAGGTCCTGCCCGACGGCAAGGTCGCGGCGGTCAAGCGGCTGCAGGCGCTCGGCACGCTCGCCTATGTCGGCGACGGCATCAACGACGCCCCGGCGCTGGCCGAGGCCGATGTGGGCCTGGCCGTCGGCACCGGCACCGACATCGCGATCGAGGCGGCGGACGTGGTGCTGATGACCGGCCGCCTGACCGCCGTGCCCGACGCCATCGCGCTCAGCCGGGCGACGATGCGCAACATCCGGCAGAACCTGTTCTGGGCCTTCATCTACAACGCCCTCCTGATCCCGGTGGCGGCGGGGGCGCTCTGGCCCGCCTTCGGTCTTCTCCTGTCGCCGATCTTCGCCGCCGGAGCGATGGCGCTGTCCTCGGTCTTCGTCCTTGGCAACGCGCTGCGCCTGCGGCGCTTTGCCCCCGCACAAGGGGTGACCGCATGAACATCGGTGAAGCGGCCAAGGCCTCGGGCGTGTCGGCCAAGATGATCCGCTACTACGAATCCATCGGCCTTATCCCTGCCGCCGGGCGCACCGGATCGGGGTATCGGGTCTACACGACGACCGAGGTGCAGCTTCTGCGCTTCATCCGCCGGTCGCGCGACCTCGGCTTTCCGGTGGACCGGATCGAAGAGCTGCTGGCGCTCTGGCGGGACCGCGGCCGACAAAGCGCGGACGTCAAGCGTCTGGCGATGGAGCAGATCGACGGGCTGGAGCGAAAGGTGCAAGATATGCAGGGCATGATCGACACCCTGCGACAGCTGGCGGATGCCTGTTGCGGCGATCATCGTCCCGACTGCCCGATCCTTGCCGATCTGGGGCAAGGCGACGTCCCGGCCCGAACCGAGATCCGCCAGCGCCTGTCCTTGGCCAGGTAGGGCCCCGGGCATATCTCCCGGCACCTTGATCGGCGCCGGGTCGCTCAGGCCGTCCGGCCCGGCCAGTCCGGATGCAGGCCGTCGATGACGAAGGCGTGGCGGTGGGCCTGGCCGTTCCCGCCGCGCAGATGCGGATGGTCGGGCGGCAGGTCGGCGTGCTCATGCGCCAGTTCCGCCGGATCGAAGGCCGGCCACAGCCAGAAAATGGCAGCCATCGCCAGCGCCCCCACCGCCGCCAGCCCAAGCGCCGCCTGCGTCAGACCGAAGGCCGACCCCAGCCAGCCCGCCAGCGGGTAGGTGATCAACCAGCAGGCGTGGCTCAGCGCGAACTGTGCGGCAAAGACGGCGGGGCGATCCTCGGGACGGGCGGATCGGCTCAGGATGCGCCCGATGGGCGTCTGCGTCAGGGAAAAGCCGAAGCCGATCCCCGCCCACAGCGCCATCAGCGCGCCGATGACCGGGACCAGCGGCGTCACCGCCACACCCGCCACCATCAGCCCCGCCCCGGCCAGCATGAGCGGGCGGTCGGCCAGACGGTCCAGCAGGCGCGGGAGCAGGACCGCCGCCAGCATCGAGCCCGCACCGAAGGCCGCGAAGGCCAGCGCGACCTGCGCCTCGCCCAGACCAAGCCGGGCCTGCACCAGAACGACCGTGTTCACATAGACCATCGCCCCGGCTGCTGCGACAGCAAGCTCCATGACCATCAGCCCGCGCAGGCGCGGCGTGGCCAGATAGATGCGGATGCCCTTGGTGGTGCTGGCCCAGAACCGTCCTGCCTCCGGCGGTGACCGCAGCGGCAAGAGGACTGTAGCCACCATGAGGGCGGACAGGACAAAGCCCGCAACCGTGCCGCCGAACAGGACCGGAAAGCTGACTAAGGTCAGCAGGGCGGCGGCCAGCATCGGGGACAAAAGCTGCTCCAGATCCTCGGTCAGCCGCAGGAGGGACAGCGCATTGGTATAGTCACGCTCTTCCGGCAGCACCTCGGGGATCGTGGCCTGGAATGCCGGAGTGAACCCGGCCGAGGCCGCCTGCAGGAGGAAGATCAGCACATAGACCTGCCAGACCTCGGTGACGAAGGGCAGGACCAGCACGACGGCGGCGCGGGTCAGGTCCAGCGTGACCAGAAACGCCCGGCGCGGCAGCCGTTCGGAAAGGGCTGCTGCGACAGGGGCCAGCGTGACATAAGCGATCATCTTGATCGCGAGCGCCGTGCCCAGCACCAGTCCGGCATCCGCCCCCGCAAGCTGCCAGGCCAGAAGGCCAAGCGCCACGGTGGCAAGCCCGGTGCCGACCAATGCCACAAGCTGGGCGGCGAAGAGATGGCGGAAGGTGCGGTTGCGGAGCGTGTTCAGCATTTCAGAGAAGCCTGGTAAGGGCCTTGATCTCGGCCAGGTCATGATCGCCGCCGGTGGTGACACAGTGGTCGATGTGGTCATGGATCAGCGCCCGCTTGGCTTCGGCCACCGCGCGTTCGACGGCGTGCAGCTGCGTGGCGAGGTCAAGGCAGGCCTGCCCTTCGCCGATCATGGCGATGACGCGGTGCAGATGCCCCTCGGCCCGCTTGAGGCGCTTGGAGATCGCGGGGTGGCTGGCGTGGGCGGGGTTCACGGACATGCTCTCGTCGTATCCCCCTGGGGGGGATAAGGCAAGCGGTGCTGGGGTCGCAGGCCGGGATCAGCCCAGCCTGTGGCGCAGCGGGAAGAGGCCAAGGCCCGCGACCAGCGCGAAGCCGGCTCCGGCAAGGAAGGTGGCCTCGGACCCGAGGGCCTGCCACAGCCCGCCCGCAATCACGCTGGCCAGAAGGAGTGCTGCGCCAGTGACAAGGTTGAACATGCCGAAGGCCGTGCCGCGCAACTCGGCCGGGACCGCCCCGGCCACCAGTGCCGCCAAAAGCCCCTGTGTCAGCCCCATGTGCAGACCCCAGAGCGCGACGCCAAGGCCAAGGCCGACCAGACCGGGGGCCAGCGCCAGGACCAGATCGGCGGCGATCAGGACGCCCAGCCCGGCCAGAAGCAGGGCCGGGCGGCTCATCCGGTCCGACAGCACGCCCGCGGGCCAGGCCGACACTGCATAAACCGCGTTCATGCCGACCAGCACCAGCGGCACCAGCATCAGGGGCAGGCCGATCTCGTCGGCGCGCAGGATCAGGAAGGCCTCGGAAAACCGCGCCAGCGTGAAGACCGCCGCCACCGCGACAACCGCCCAGTAGATGCCCCCGAGGAGGCGCAGTTCGGCCCGCGACAGCGGGTTGCGGACGCGGCGCAGCCCTTCAGGGCGGGGCGGCTCGTGGACCGCGAACAGGATCAGGGCAAGCGCCAGAAAGGCCGGGATCACCGCCACCCAGAAGACGGACTGGAAATCATTGGCAAAGGCCCACATCAGCCCGATGGCCAGCAGCGGCCCGAGGAAGGCCCCCAGCGTATCGAGCGACTGGCGCAGGCCGAAGGCCGCCCCGCGCCGCCCCTCGGGGGCGAGGTCGGCCAC
>JBIJDO010000448.1:0-2605 GCA_044344105.1 Tabrizicola sp. | reverse complement strand
CATCGCCCGCGCCTTCGTGCGCCGCTTCACCCTGCGCACGCTGGCCGGGGCGGCGGTCGGGGCCGCTGCCGGACTTCTCGGCGTCGCCGCCTTGCCCGCCGCCGACGCCGCGGGAGGGTTCCTGACCGGCCTCGGCTTTACCGGCACCGGTTGGCTCTGGCCCCTTGTCCTGCCGCCCCTTGCCGCTATCGTGGCCTTCCTGTCCACGCGACGTGCCGCGTTCCGACAACTGCGGGAACTGACATGACCCCGATCCGCTGGCTGCTGTCGCTGGTGTTCATCGTCCAGATGTATGTCGCGATGGCGGTCATTGCGGTGGTCTTCGCGCCCTGGGCGCTTTTGTCCCGGACGGGTGCAAGGGCCGCCTGCAAGACCTTCTGCCGCTGGACCCTTCTCACGCTGCGGCTTCTCTGCGGGCTGAAGACCGAAGTCCGGGGCCTGCCGCCCACCGCCGAAGCGGTCATCGCCGCCAAGCACCAGAGCTTTCTCGACATCATCCTGATCTTCAACGCGGTCCCGGCGGGCAAGTTCATCATGAAACGGGAACTGATGTTCGCCCCGTTCCTCGGGCAATATGCGCTGCGGCTCGGCTGTGTGCCGGTCAACCGGGGCAAGCGGGGCGCGGCCATCGCGAAGATGAAGGCCGATGTCGCGGCTGGCGCGGCCGAGCCGGGGCAACTGATCATCTACCCGCAAGGCACCCGCGTCGCGCCGGGCGACCGGAAGCCCTACAAGGTCGGGACCGGGCTTCTTTACGAGCAGCTGGCCCAGCCCTGCGTCCCGGTTGCGACCAATGTCGGTGTCTTCTGGCCGAAACGCGGCATCCTGCGGAAACCCGGCCTTGCGGTTGTCGAGTTCCTGCCCCCCATTGCCCCCGGACTGCCCATTCCCGAATTCATGGCCCGCCTTGAGACCGAGGTCGAAACCAACTCGGACCGTCTGATGGCGGAAGCCGGGTTCAACTCCTGATGGCCACCCGCGCCGACACCATCGACCACCTTCTCGACGCCCTGTCGCCGTTGCCCCTGACAGCCTGCAAGATGTTCGGCGAATATGCGCTGTACCTGAACGGCAAGGTGGTGGCGCTGGTCTGCGACGACCAGTTGTTCCTGAAACCCACGCCCGGTGCCGTAGCCGCCCTGGCCGGCTGCCCGGTCGCCCCGCCCTATCCCGGCGCAAAGGATCATCTTCTCGTCACAGAAGCGCTGGATGATCCTGAACGGGTCGCGAATGCCCTCAAGGCAATTGCTCTTGATCTTCCCGTTCCAAAGCCGAAAAGGCCCAAGAAAGTGAAAACTTAACTCAAATTGCGCCTGCTCTTTTCGAAGTACTCCACGGGAGGTCCGGAGGGTGTGAAACCCTCCGGGGTCAGCCAAAGGCACCGACACATGGACTGGATCACCACCCTCGAAGACCTCCACGGCCGCTACGGCACGCCAGCCGAGGCCGCGACGGTGAAGGTGACACCGCATCTGACCCCGGCCTACCGCGCCTGGCTTGACCGCGCGCGCTTCTGCATCCTCACGACCGTCGGACCAGAAGGCACGGACGGCAGCCCGCGCGGCGACGAAGGACCGGTGGTCGCAATCCTTGACCCGCATACGCTCGCGCTTCCCGACTGGCACGGCAACAACCGCATCGACTCGCTTCGCAACATCGTCCGCGACGGGCGGGTAAGCCTGATGTTCCTGATCTCCGGGGCCAACAATGCCCTTCGCGTCAACGGCACCGCCCGCCTGACCTCCGACGAAACGTTCCGCGCCCGGTTCCAACGCGACGGCAAACACCCCCGCACCGTCATCGTCATCTGCATTGCTGAGGTCTATTCGCAATGCGCCCGCGCGCTGATCCGCTCGGGCCTCTGGACCGGCGGGGACCAGTCGCAGGGCCTGCCATCAGTCGGCGACATGCTGCGCGAGATCAGTGAAGGCCGCATCGACGGGGCCGCCTACGACGCCGACTGGCCCGGACGCGCCGCCAAGACGATGTGGTAGGCGAAATCCTCCTCGTTCGACTTCGTCTGCTCGTCGGGAAGTCCGCGAGGAGACGAAGTCCACGACGAGCAGTCCCGACCAGTCAGCTCAAGGGACAGTCCGCAACCTCGACATCCAGCGCCAGTGTCGCGTCCGGCCCGTAGTTCAGCCCCGAGACATTGATGTACAGCGCCCCGGTTTCGGCCCAGATCTCCGTCACTGGCATCGTGGTTGCCGCAGGGTCGATCGCGACCTTGTCGAACAGCGCGCATTCGGTTTCGAACCGCAGGACATAGCCGTTGAACTTCGCCTCGTAGAACGGGCCCGCCCCTTGCGGATAGCTGAGCTCGATCCGCGTCGGCCCGATCTGCACCGTCACCGGGACCACGTCGAGACCCCCGGTGAATCCCTCCGGCCCAAGGTCGAACTCCACCCCCTGCCCGACCGTGACCGTCCGCCCCCGCGCCACCAGAAGCGGCGTCTCGCGCTGGTCCCAGGTCTCGACCGTGAAGGTGACGAGCCGTCCCTCCAGCGTCCCGGCCTCCAGCGGGGCGGCAAGCAACGCTGCCGCCAGAAGGGCGCGAAGGATCATGCGAATTTCAGCGCGACGATCCCGGCCAGGATCAGAAGCA
>JBIJDO010000013.1:0-17514 GCA_044344105.1 Tabrizicola sp. | reverse complement strand
CTCCTGGAACAGGAACACCGCCGCGACCGCCGTCCCGATGGCCCCGATGCCGACCCAGACCGCATAGGCCGTGCCCACCGGCAGGCTCTTCATCGCGACCGACAACAGATAGAACGACCCCAGCGCCAGCACGATGGTCGCGACCGAGGGCCAAAGCCGGGTGAAGCCTTCCGAATACTTCAGCCCCAGGGCCCAGCCCGTCTCCATCACCCCGGCGATGGCGACAATCACCCAGGGGTTCACGCGGCCAGTCCCTTCGACCCCATGTCGAGGAACTTCTGCCGCCGGTCCCTGACCAGCGCCTCGGGCTTCTTGCCGGACAACTCGCCCAGCATCGCCTCGATCGCCTTGCCGACCGCCTCGATGGTTTCCTTCGGCGCCCGCTGCGCGCCCCCCACCGGTTCCTTCACGATCCGGTCGATGATCCCCAGCTTCTGCAGGTCCTGCGCCGTCAGCCGCAACGCTTCCGCCGCCTCGCGCATCTTTTCGGCGTCCTTCCACAGGATCGACGCGCAGCCCTCCGGCGAGATCACCGAATAGACCGAATGCTCCAGCATCGCGACCCGGTTGGCACTGGCAAAGGCCACCGCCCCGCCCGACCCGCCTTCGCCGATCACGATGGAAATCAGCGGCACCCCGATGCTCAGGCACTTTTCGGTCGACCGGGCAATCGCCTCGGCCTGGCCGCGCTCTTCCGCCCCTTTTCCGGGATAAGCCCCCGCCGTGTCGATCAGCGTGATCACCGGCAGGCGGAACCGGTCGGCAAGGTCCATCAGGCGGATCGCCTTGCGGTACCCTTCGGGCCGCGCCATGCCGAAGTTGCGCTGGATCCGGCTCTTGGTGTCGTTGCCCTTTTCATGCCCGATCACCATCACCGGCTGGTCGTTGAACCGGGCGAGGCCTCCCATCACCGCATGGTCGTCGGCAAAGGCGCGGTCGCCCGCCAGCGCGGTGTATTCGGTGAAAAGCGCTTCGATGTAATCCTGGCAATGCGGCCGGTCCGGGTGCCGCGCCACCTGACATTTCTGCCAGGCCGTCAGCGTCTTGTAGAGTTCGCGCAGCGCCGCATCCGCCTTGCGGTCCAGCGCCTCGGCCTCTTTGGACACATCCATGCCGCCGCCGGTCTTGGCCATCGCGCGGAGCTCTTCCGCCTTGCCTTCGATGTCGGCCAGGGATTTCTCGAACTCAAGATACTGCATGGCGCTCACCTCATGGCTCGGCCTCTATATGCCTTCGGGGATGTACTGATGCAACTCGGCAAGATTTGTGCGGCGGTTCCGTGCGAAGCGAAAACCGGAAGGACAGGAACCCATGACCGCAAGCTACGAAAGACGCATCCACCGGGTGATCGACCACATCCACGACAACCCCGCCGGGGACCTGTCGCTGGACGCGCTGGCCGGGGTCGCCGCCCTCAGCCGGTTTCACTTTCACCGGGTGTTCCGCGCCGTGATCGGCGAGACGGCAAGCCAGTCGGTGCGGCGGATCCGGCTCAATCTGGCCGCTGCCCATCTGGCGCAAGGCGACCAGCCGCTGGAAGGGATCGCCCGCATGGTCGGCTATCCCAATCTCTCCAGCTTCGCCCGCGCCTTTTCCGACGCCTATGGCATGACGCCCCTGGCTTTCCGCAAACGGGGCGAGTTGCGCCCGATGACCCGCCTCATCTCCCCGACCTCCAGCCCGAAGGATTATCCGATGTTCCCTGTCGAAGTTCGCCCGTTCCCGGCCCTGCGCCTGGCCGCCATGCCGCACAAGGGCGCCTATTTCGAGATCAACCGCGCCTTCCAGACCCTGACCGCAACCATGGCCAGCCGGGGCCTCTTTGCCCATGCCGGCCGGATGGTCGCGGTCTTCTATCACGACCCGAACTCTGTCCCCGTCGCCGATCTGCGCAGTCACGCAGGGTTCGAGATCGTGTCGGACACCGCCATCGACCCGCCGCTCGAGGTGGTTCGTCTGACCGGCGGGCGTCATGCCGTCCTGACCTATACCGGTCCCTATGCCGGGCTTCCTGCGGCCTACGACCATCTGTACGCGACCTGGCTGCCCGCATCCGGGCAGGAGCCCGCCGATTCCCCCAGCTTCGAGATCTATCTGAACTCGCCGATGGACACCGCGCCCGAAAAGCTTGTGACCGAGCTTTGCCTGCCGCTGAAGGGCTGAAGCAGCGCCACCTGAAGACAGCAGCGCCCCGGACGCGGGTCCGGGGCGTGCATCCTCCCGTCTGCCGCGCGGGGCCTCCCTCCCCTGGTGCGCGGCTCTGGTATTCTTTGCAGTCTGCCTGCAGATGCGGCTGACGCAGCGGCAAACTGCCGTTTCCGGGGGCAGTTTGTCAACGATTCCTCACGCTTTGGCGATGATCTCGGCCTGCCGGACGATCACCTCGGCCTGCCGCATGCTGGCGATGTCCACCAGACGGCCCTTGTAGGTCGCGGCACCCTGGCCTGCAGCCTTGGCCGCCTCCATCGCGGCAAGGATTTCCCGCGCCTCGGTCACGGCGGCCTCCGAGGGCGTGAAGACCTCGTTCGCCAGCGCCACCTGCCTGGGGTGGATCGCCCATTTGCCGACCATGCCCAGCGTCGCCGACCGCCGCGCCTGCGCCCGAAAACCTTCGTCATCGCTGAAATCACCGAACGGACCGTCGACCGGCAGAACGCCATGCGTCCGGCAGGCCGCAACGATGGCCGCCTGCGCCCAGTGCCAGGGGTCGGACCAGTACTTCTGCCCCTCGCGGTGCATGTAGTAATTCTCCTGCGTCCCGCCGATCCCGGTGGTCTGCATCCCCATCGAAGCCGCGAAATCCGCGGCCCCCAGGGACATCGCCTGCAGGCGCGGGCTCGATGCGGCGATCTCCTCGACATGGGCGATCCCGGCAGCCGTCTCGATGATGACCTCAAGGCTGATGCGCCGGGTCCGCCCGGCCGCCGCCTCGCAGGCGGTGACAAGCGCGTCCACGGCATAGACATCGGCGGCAGAGCCGACTTTCGGGATCATGATCTGGTCCAGCCTTGGCCCGGCCTGTTCCAGAAGGTCGACCACGTCGCGGTACCAGAACGGCGTGTCCAGCCCGTTGATCCGCACGCTCAGGGTCTTGCGGCCCCAGTCGATATCCGAAATCGCCCGGATGATGTTCGCCCGCGCCTGCGGCTTGTCGGCGGGAGAGACGGAGTCCTCGAGGTCCAGGTTGATCACATCCGCCGCCGATGCCGCCATCTTGGCAAAAAGCTCGGGCCGCGAGCCGGGTCCGAACAACTGGCAGCGGTTCGGGCGGGCCGGAGCGGCAGGTTGCAGGCGGAAACTCATCGGCAGGACCTTCGGGCAATCATGTTTCAATCGATGCTGCATCTGCGATATAATCTTGCGCCATGGATCGCAAGCGGATTTCGCAAGTGCAGCAATCGGGGATCGGTCTTGCATCGGGCCGTGCCGGGGGCGAAGAACGGCCATGATCACCGTCACCGAAGACCGTTTCCGTCTGGCCGAGGCCTTCACCATCAGCCGCGGCTCGAAGACCGAGGCACAGGTGCTGACCGTCCGCGTCACGCGCGGCGGGGTGACGGGTCAGGGCGAATGCGTGCCCTATGCCCGCTATGGCGAGAGCCTCGCCAGCGTCCGCTCCCAGATCGAAGGCCTGCCCAAGGCGATCACCCGACCGGCCCTGCAAGGCACCCTGCCCGCCGGTGCCGCCCGCAATGCGGTGGACTGCGCGCTCTGGGACCTTGCGGCCAAGGCGGCCGGGAAACCGGTCTGGGACCTGGCCGGAGAGACAGAACCGGTGGCCCTTGCGTCCGCCTACACGCTTTCGCTCGGCGCGCCGGATGACATGCGGCAGGCGGCGGCCCGGAATGCGTTTCGCCCGATCCTGAAGATCAAGCTGGGGACGCCCGACGACTTGCCGCGTCTGGAGGCCGTCCGCGAGGGTGCGCCCCAGGCCCGGCTGATCATCGACGCCAACGAAGGCTGGACGCCGGAGACCTACCTCGACCTCGCCCCCCACCTCTTGCGGCTTGGGGTGGTGCTGGTCGAGCAGCCCTTTCCCGCCGGACAGGACGGGATGCTGGCCGACCTGCCACGCCCGATCCCGATCTGCGCCGATGAATCCTGCTTTGACCGGTCCAGCCTGCCTGGGCTGCAGGGCAAGTATGACGCGGTGAACCTCAAGCTCGACAAGACCGGCGGGCTGACCGAGGGCCTGCTGACCCGCGACCTGGCGCGCCGGATGGGGTTCCGGGTGATGGTCGGCTGCATGGTCGGCTCGTCGCTCGCCATGGCTCCGGCGGTGCTGCTGGCGCAGGGAGCGGACTGGACGGACCTTGACGGGCCGCTCCTTCTGGCCGAAGACCGCGCGCATCCCCTTCGCTACGATCACCAAGGGGTCCACCCGCCAGAGGCCAAGCTATGGGGATGACCGGATGACCCGCACCGTCTATGTGAACGGCGACTACCTGCCCGAGGGCGAGGCGAAGGTCTCGGTCTTCGACCGCGGCTTCCTGATGGCCGACGCGGTCTATGAGGTGACCTCGGTCCTCGACGGCAGGCTGATCGACTTTGACGGCCATGTCCGGCGGCTGGAGCGGTCGCTGGGGGAACTGGAGATGACCTGCCCGATCTCGGCGGAGGACCTCCTGGCGATGCACCGGGAGCTGGTCCGGGTGAACGGGATCGACCAGGGGATGATCTACCTGCAGGTCACCCGGGGCAATCCGGGGGATCGCAGCTTCGTCTTTCCGCCACCTGACCTGCCGGGGACGGTGGTGGCCTTCACCCAGGACATCCCGAACCTGGCGGATGCCCCAGCCGCGAAGACCGGGTTCAGGGTCATCACGATCCCGGACCTGCGCTGGTCCCGGGTCGATATCAAGACGGTGCAGCTTCTGTACCCGTCGATGGGAAAGATGGCGGCGAAGAAGGCGGGGGTGGATGACAGCTGGTTCACCGATGAAGCCGGGGCGGTGACCGAGGGGACCTCGAACAACGCCTACATCGTGAAGGGAAACCGGATCATCACCCGTCAGCTGGGGACCGACATCCTGCATGGGATCACCCGTGCGGCGGTCCTTCGCTTCGCAGAGGAGGCGCAGTTCGAGGTGGAGGAGCGGGCCTTCACCCCGGAGGAGGCGCAGGGGGCCGACGAGGCGTTCTCGACCGCCGCGTCGATCTTCGTGATGCCAGTGGTCGAGGTCGACGGCAAGCCCGTGGGGACCGGCAGACCGGGGCCGGTCGCGACCCGGCTGCGGGAGATCTACCTGGACGAGATGCGGAAGGCGGCGATCTGAGGTGCCCACGCGTGGGCACTTTTTCCAGGCCTTTGGAATCAAGAGGTTGGCTGTGGGCGTTAGGGCGGCTTTAACCTTTGGCCGCAGGGTTTCGGGGGCCGCATGACGCTGTATATCGACGCCGACGCCTGCCCGGTGAAGGGCGAAGCGGAGACGGTCGCCACCCGGCACAAGGTGCGGATGGTGGTGGTGTCGAACGGCGGTATCCGCCCGTCGGCGAACCCTCTGGTCGAGAGTGTTTTCGTCTCCAGCGGGCCGGACGAGGCGGACAAGTACATTGCCGAGGCTTGCGGGCCGGGCGATGTGGTCGTCACCGGGGATATCCCGCTGGCCGCGAAATGCGTGGCCGCCGGGGCGCGGGTGGTCAAGCACAACGGCGAGGAGCTGACGGCGGCGAATGTCGGCATGGCGCTGGCCACGCGGGACCTGATGCAGGACCTGCGGTCCGCCGATCCGTTCCGGCAGGGCGGCGGGAAGATGTTCGGGAAGGCGGACCGGAGCCGGTTTCTGGATGTGCTGGACCGGGTGCTGCGGGCGGCCGTGCGGGGGCCGTGACGGGCGAGGGAGAGTCGGGGCACGCCTCGAACCTACGGGAGGTGCGCTGTAGCGCGCCCTACGAAGGTGGACCGGTCGGTATGGCTGCGACGTGCGGGTACCGGCCGGAAGAGTCGGGCTGAAGCCCGACCTACGTTGTCCTACCCTTTTGGGGCGACATTCTGCGCGAAGGCGGTCTGGAAGGCCGCCTGTTTTGCGGCATCAGCGGCGGTCTGGTTCTGCGCGACCCAATCGGCGTAGGGCATGCCGTAGACGATTTCCCGTGCGTCGTCCTTGGTCATCTCGATGCCTTGCGCGTTTGCCGCCTCCTGGTACCAGCGCGACAGGCAGTTGCGGCAGAAGCCGGAAAGATTCATCAGGTCGATGTTCTGCACCTCGGGACGCTGGACCATCAGGTGATGCAGCAGCGCGCGGAAGGTGGCGGCTTCCAGTTCCAGGCGGGTCTGGGGGTCCATGGGCGGGCTCCTTTCGGAAAAGCTGGGGGCGTCGGAGGCGTTCGTCAAGCCGGACCAAGCCACATCACGCGGGCGACGATGTCCTGCAGCCAGGCGATCCCGGCATCGGCATGGGCCGCGCGGGTGACGATGGCCGAAAGCGGGGTCAATTCCAGATCGAACGGCAACGGCGTCGCGACCAGCCCGAAGCGGGCGGCCTGACCCTGGGCAAGGCTTTCGGGAACCCCGGCGACAAGGTCGGTCGAGGCGGCCATGAGGAGCGCCAGCATGGCGTTCGGGACGGTGGTGAAGACGACGCGCTGGCGGTCCATCCGGGCCAGGACCAGATCGATGACGCCCGAGGTGTCGCCGGTCAGCGAGATGAAGGCATGGCGCGCGGCGCAGTAGGCATCAAGCGAGGGCGCGCGGGCAAAAGGATGATCGGGCCGGCAGACCGCGACCAGCCGGTCGCCGCCAAGGTCGCGGGCGAGGAAGCGGGCCGGGAGGGGGGCGTCAGAGAGATGCGGCAGGGCGGCCAGGTCCAGGCTGCGGTCGTCAAGCTGGGTCAGGACATGGGCGAACGGGCTTTCCCCCGGCGAGATGTGGAACTGCGGCAGAACGTGCAGCAGGGACAGCATGACGTCCGGTGCCTGAAGCGCCACCTCGCGCACCAGCATCGGGCCGTGGACGGCAAGGGCGGAATCCGGCGTGCCGATCCGGAAGCGGCGGGTCGAGGTCATCGGGTCGAACGGCTCGGCCGCGCCAAGGACGCCGCGCACGTTCTGCAGGATATCGGCGATCCGGGGGGCAAGCTCCAGCGCGCGGGCGGTCGGCACGACACCGCGCGGGGTGCGCAGGAAGAGGGGGTCGTTCAGGAGCCGCCGGAGCCGCCCGAGACCGTGGCTGACCGCCGAGGGCGACAGGTTCAGTGCCGCCGCCGCCAGCCCGACGTTGCCTTTGGCGAGCACGGTTTCGAACAGGACGAGGAGGTTGAGGTCGGTGCGGGAGAGATCAATCTGCTTCAGCATAATGCTGCAATCGTATCACTGGATTCACATTGCGGAAATCCGGATAGGGCGGTTGTGAAGGGCCTTTGGCGACATCCCGCCAAGGCGAAACCCAACCGGAAGGAGACCCAAGAATGCCCGTCATGATGATTTCCGATGTCAGTGGACAGACCCCGCAGGGCTATGACGGACTTCTGGCCGAAGTCGGTCCGGTGCTGAAATCCGCCGAGGGATTCCTGATGCATGCCTCGCACCCGATCGAGGGCGGCTGGCGGGTGGTGGAGGTCTGGGACACGCGCGAGGACGCGGCCCGGTTCTATGCGGCGACCATTGCCAGGCACCTGCCCGAGGGCATCCGCCCGAAGCTGACCTTTGCCCCGCTGCATGACCTTGTGTGGCCCTGACCGGGGCGCGCGTTCGATCTGGTTCAGCACATCGCTGAAATCATGCCACTGGAAGCACTACGGCATCCCTGCGATTGCCGCACCCATTGAAACGACAAGGATTGAAACGATGTTCGATAGCACCACGAATTCACGTCTTGAGGCGCATCTGTCGCGCCCCGAGACGGTCGCAAATTTCTGGAGACCGCTGGGTCATGCCGTCTGGTTCGGCAAGGATCCGGCCTTTGACCGCCGCTTCCGCGAGGCCTTCGCGGTCGAGCATGAAGCGGCGGCGAGGGGCGAGCTGATGGCGTGGATCGCGACGCCGGAGGGCGCGCTGTCGCTGGTCATCCTTCTGGACCAGTATCCGCGCAATGCGTTCCGGGGCACGGCGCGGATGTATGCCAGCGACCCCCTGGCGCGGGTGGTTGCCGATGCGGCGATCGGGCTTGGCCATGATCAGGCGGTCGATGCGGCGCTGCAGGGGTTCTTCTACCTGCCCTTCGGCCATTCGGAAGTGCTGGCCGATCAGGAGCGGTCGGTCGATCTGTGCGCCGGGTTGCCGGAGCCCGGACCCAGCCAATCGCGCGGGCATCGCGACACGGTCAGGCGGTTCGGCCGCTTTCCGCACCGCAATTCGCTGCTTGGTCGCGCATCGACCGACGACGAGATCGACTGGCTTGCCGCCGGCGGGTTTGCGGGCTGAGGGGGACAACATGCGCATGACATCGGACGTGTCCCCCTATTCCATCGACGTGCCGGGCCGGGAGCGGCCGGTGCAGCCCGCATCCGCCGAAGGGCATGCGAGAGGCCTGCGCCGGGGGCTGCGGATCAGCGACTTCTGCTTTGTGCTGGCCGGGTTGTCGGCGCTGGCGGGCATGACCCTGGGCATCGTCATGGGCCTAGCGCAGGACTTCACCCTGTCCCCGGCGCATGCGCATCTGAACCTTCTGGGCTGGGTGACGATGGCGGTGTACGGGCTCTATCATCGCAGCATCGGGCGGACCGGGGGCTGGCTGGGCTGGACCCAGGTGGTGGCGGGGGCGCTTGGGGCCGTGCTGATGAGCGGGGGCCTCGGCCTCTATCTGCAGACCGGCGATCAGGGCTATATGCCGATCGTCGTGATCGGGTCGCTGCTGGCGTTCCTTGCGATGGCGATGTTCGTGGTCATCATCCTGATCGACATGCTGGGTCACGTCCCGGCGTCCCCGAAGACGGTCAGGCCCTGACGACATCCGGCCTGCGGCGCGCCGCTGCGGCGGTCAAACCCACAACCCGCTCAGCGCGGTGCTCAGGATCGGGGCGAGCCGGGCAGCCCAATGGGCCTGCTCGGCCGCCGTTTCGATCAGGTCGTTCCGGACCTCGACCAGAGTGTTGTGGCGACCGGCCTGCAAGGCGTGGCGGTCGATGGCATCTCCGGGAAGGTGACCCGAGTAGGGTTCGTTGTCGCCGACGCAGAGGTCGGGTTCCCGGATCAGCCGCGCGATGAGGGCGGTCGAAAGCCGCGCATCAAGGTGAGAGTAAAGGACACCGACATGCCAGGGCCGGGGATTGCGGCCCTTGAGACAGGGCGTGAAGGAATGGACGGCCAGGATCACCCGGTCGGGATGCTGGGCCGCGAGGCGGGCATAGGCGGCGTGATAGGGGCGATAGAGCCGGTCGAGGCGGCGTTCGACTTCGGCGGCATCCACATGGCGGTTTGCGGGGATGATCGTGCCGTCATAGAGCCGCATGACGAGGGTCGGGTCATCCTCGCCCCGGTTCGGGTCGATGACGAGGCGCGAGAAGTCGGACAAGATCACCGGGCTGTCGAGCAGGCGACCGAGGTGCCGCGCCACCCCCGCCGCGCCCACATCCCAGGCGATGTGGCGGGCCATGTCATCGGGCGGAATGCCGAGATCGCCGCCCGCGACCCAGTCCGGCACGCGGTTCGAGGCGTGGTCGCAGGTCACCAGCCAGCGACCGGGGCGGGCGTCTCCATCGATCTGGAAGGCCAAGATGGTCCTCTTCCGGGGGCTCATCCCCTCCTTACGGTCGTTCTTCGCCGGATGCCAGCGATGAGCCCCTGAAAGGGAGCGAAGAGCGGCGGGAAAGCGTTGCGGGCTGGTCCGGATTGCGCCATAAGGCACGCGGCCCACATGAACCGAAATTTGAAGCAGGAGGATGGCGATGCGCCGTCACCGCAACGTGAAGATTGTGGCCACGCTTGGCCCGGCATCCAGCACCTACGAGATGATCCGTGCGCTCTTTGAGGCGGGGGCCGATGTGTTCCGCCTGAACATGAGCCACGGGGTCCATGACGACATCCGCAAGCGGCACGAGATCATCCGCAAGGTCGAGGCCGATCTGGGCCGTCCGATCGGTATCCTGGCCGACCTGCAGGGGCCGAAGCTGCGGGTCGGCGTCTTTGCCAATGGCGAGGAAGAGCTGGCCGCGGGGGCCGCGTTCCGGATGGACCTGTCCAGCGCTCCGGGCGATGCCAAGCGCGTGAACCTGCCGCATCCCGAGATTTTTGCGGCGCTGGAGCCGGGATCCTCGCTTCTGGTCAATGACGGGAAGATCCGGCTTAAGGTCGAGGCCTGCGGCAAGGATTTCGCCGATTGCACCGTCGTCGTCGGCGGCACGATCTCGAACCGCAAGGGCGTGAACGTGCCGGACGTGGTGCTGCCGCTGGCGGCCCTGTCGGAAAAGGACCGGGGCGATCTGGAGTTTGCCTGCGAACTGGGCGTGGACTGGCTGGCCCTGTCCTTCGTGCAGCGGCCCGAGGACGTGATCGAGGCGCGGGCGCTGGCCAAGGGCCGGGCGGCGATCCTGTCGAAGATCGAGAAGCCGGCGGCGGTCAAGGCCTATGACGCGATCCTGCAGGTCAGTGACGGGATCATGGTGGCGCGGGGCGACCTCGGTGTGGAACTGCCCGTCACCTCGGTCCCGCCGATCCAGAAGCGGCTGGTGCGCGGTGCGCGGGCGGCGGCAAAGCCGGTGATCGTGGCGACCCAGATGCTGGAATCGATGATCGAATCGCCGGTGCCGACGCGCGCCGAAGTGTCGGATGTCGCGACCGCGATCTATGAGGGCGCGGATGCGATCATGCTGTCGGCGGAATCGGCGGCCGGAAAATACCCGGTCGAGGCGGTCCGCACGATGAACGACGTGGCGATGAGCGTCGAGAAGGACCCGACCTACCGGTCGGTGATCGAGGCAAGCCGCGTGGTGCGGCGCGAATCCATCGCGGACGGCATCGTGGCGGCGGCGCGCGAGATCGCCGAGGCCACCAACATCAAGGCGATCTGCTGTTTCAGCCAGACCGGAACGACAGCAAGCCTGGTCGCCCGCGAGCGTCCGCATGTCGCGATCATCGCGCTGACGCCGCTTCTGTCCACCGCGCGGCGTCTGGCGCTGACCTGGGGCGCGCATTGCGTGATCACCCCGCCGCAGGACCGGTTCAAGGGCGCGGTGCTGGCGGCGGTCAGCGCGGCCCGGGCCGACGGTTTTGCCCGCGAGGAAGACCAGATCGTGGTGACCGCCGGGGTTCCGTTCAACGTCAAGGGCACGACCAATATCCTGCGGGTGGCCCCCTGCGATCCCCGGCTGATCGTCAACACCGATCCCGAGTAGGACGGGCAATCCCCTGCCCGGCCACCGGGATGCTGCGTCAGACCAGTTGAAATCTGCGGGCGACCCTGCGTATCGTCGGATCGGAGAGACGGCTTCTCGCGAGCGGACCATGACCGGTGGCACGATGGACACGGATCTGTTTCTGACGATCGGGCTCTTGCTTCTGATCCTGTCGCTGCCGTCGCTCTTGTCGGCCTGGGTCGAGGGGCGGGCACCGCGGATCGGCGCGCTGATGGTGCTGGCGGGCGCGGCGATGATCGTCACGGCGCTGATATCGAGGCCCGGCGGCTATGCGTTCAACGATGTGCCCGGCGTGATCGTCGGTGTCTTGTCCCGCTGGTTCAACTGACCATCGCCCCTTGCGCCTTTCACGGGCACCGCCTATAGGGGCGGCTTCGATACCCGCACGGCCGGCCGAAGTGGCATGCCGAGTCGTGCCTGAAACCACGGAGATGGAAATGCCCAAGATGAAGACCAAGTCGGCGGCGAAGAAGCGCTTCAGCTTCACGGCCTCCGGTCGGGTGAAGGCCGGTCCCGCCGGCAAGCGCCACGGCATGATCAAGCGCACGGCGAAATTCGTCCGCGATGCCTCGGGGGCGATGCTCCTGAGCGACGCGGATGCGAAGATCGTCAAGAAATACATGCCCTACGACCGGTAAGGAGAGAGACCCATGTCCCGCGTCAAATCCGGTGTGGTCACCCACGCACGCCACAAGAAGGTGATCAAGGCAGCGAAAGGCTACTATGCCGCCCGCTCCACCAACTTCCGCACCGCCACGCAGGCGGTCGACAAGGCCAACCAGTATGCGACCCGCGACCGCAAGGCCCGCAAGCGGTCGTTCCGCGCGCTGTGGATCCAGCGGATCAACGCCGCTGTCCGCCTGTTCGACGCCGAGATGACCTATTCGCGGCTGATCAACGGTCTGGCGAAGGCCGGGATCGAGGTCGACCGCAAGGTCCTTGCCGACCTCGCCGTCCACGAGCCCGAGGCGTTCAACGCCATCGCCGGGCAGGCCAAGGCCGCGCTGGTCTGATCCCTTCAGGTCAGGGAATGCGGAAAGGCCCTGCGGCGACGCGGGGCCTTTTCATTTGGGCGCATCCGTGGCGGGAGCGTCGGAGCGAGGGGTTTCACACCCCTCGCGCTCCCCGTGGAGTATTTCCGAAAGGGCAAGCACAATTTGAATCGAATTGTCGGAGTCTACCGATTGAACACCCGGCTCGGGTGCAATTGGCCCCCCCGGTAGTGCCCCACCGCCACGGCCAGCCCGTCCAGGCTCGCCCAGCCCTCTGTGCCCCAGTCGGCGTGGCCCAGAACCTGCCCCGGATTGCCGTTCCGAAGCCGCGCGGCACCTTCCGGCGTTGCGGGAAACTCGGGCAGGTCCTGGAGGCCGAGTTCAAGGGGCAGGAGGCGGGCGTCCAGCGCGTCGGTCTTCGCCTCGGCGTCGATCAGGTCAAGGGACAGGCCCTCGTCGGCGCGGAAGGGGCCGGACCAGATGCGGCGGAGCCAGAGGACATGGCCAAGACAGCCCAGAGCCGTGCCGAGGTCGCGGGCGATGGAGCGGACATAGCCGCCCTTGCCGCAGGTCATCTCAAGCTCGACATGATCGGGGTCGGGGCGGGCGGTCATGACAAGGCGTTCGACCCAGAGCGGGCGGGCGACAAGGTCCATCGCCTCGCCTGCGCGGGCAAGGTCGTAGGCCCGCTCGCCATCCAGCTTCACCGCCGAATACTGCGGCGGGACCTGTTGGATCGCACCGCGAAAGGCGGAAAGGGCGGCTTCGATTTCGGCATCCGAAGGGCGACCAGCGCGGGTGGCGATCACCTGGCCAGAGGCATCGTCGGTGTCTGTCGCGGCCCCAAGGACGACGCGGAACCGGTAGCATTTCAGCGCGTCGGTGATCCAGGGGATGGTCTTTGTCGCTTCTCCCAGTGCAACCGCCAGCACACCCGTCGCATCCGGGTCCAGGGTCCCCGCATGACCGGCCTTCTGCGCCGACAGCGCCCATTTCACCTTGTTGACGACCGCGGTCGAGGTCATCCCTGCGGGCTTGTCCACGATCAGCCAGCCGCTGACGGCGCGGCCTTTCTTCACGCGGCCCATCGGTCAGCCCTTCGGAACCACGGTGCCGACGATCGGCCCCATCGGGAAGCCGCCGTCGTGCCGGTCGAGGTTCGGCGCATAGAGCCGCGAGATGTTGCCGTCGAAGTACAACGCGTCGGACAGGCCAAGCGCATCGCGGAACAGGCGCGCGAAGGTGTTGAAGTTCACCGGCGCATTCGAGATGGCGAAGACGGCGCGGGTGCCGTCTTCGCTCACCCCCACGCCATTGCGGATGTAGGTGCTGTCGCTGTCGGGCAGAAGCTTGGGATGAAGCTTGCCTTCGATCACCAGCATCGGCCCGGACTGGGTGGCAAAGCGGCAGTCGGGACCTTCGGCCTTGAAGGCGCGGCTTTCGATCACCCGGAAGCTGTCGCCGATGCAGAAGACGCCGTTCGGCAGGAGGCCGAAGTTGCCGGGGCCTTCGCGGGTGACAAGGGCCGACTGCTCGACCCCGTTCTCGACATAAAGCCCGACCGGGGCAAGGTCGCGGTGATACATGCCGGCGTTCATCGCGAAGCCCAACGCCTTTCCCTCGGTCGCAAGGGCCGTATCGACGTTGCGGAAGCTGCCGTAGGGGCCGTCGGGGCCGGAATGGAACAGGCGCAGGTCCTCGCCCGCCGCGACCTCGCAGATGGTGTAGGAGGTGGCTTCGAACAGAAGATCGCGGCAGGTCGCTGCCCCGGCCGCCCCGACCGTGAGGGACAGGAGGAGGAGGGCGAGTGCCAGGGGCCGCATCATTCCTCGTCCGGGGTGCCAAGGTCGCGCTGGACCCCGGGGTCGGCAAAGAGGCGGCGGGTCTCGTCCAGCCGGTCGAACGTCTCATCGGCGCGGAAGCGCAGGTCGGGGGCGTATTTCAGGGTCAGCTCATGCGCCACGCGGTGACGGAGTTCGGCCTTGTTGCGCGCAAGTGCGGCAATCGCCGCCTCGACCGGAACAGACCCCATCAGCGGCATGACATAGACGGTGGCGACCTTGAGGTCGGGCGAGCAGGACACCTCGCCCACGGTGATCGACATGGCGTTGAGGCCGGGATCGTGGATCTCGGCCCGGTTCAGGACATCCGACAGGGTGCGGCGGATCAGTTCGCCGACGCGCAGCTGGCGTTGCGAGGGGCCGGGGCCGGTCTGGAAGCGCTTCGATGACATGGGGGACCGTTTAGGCCGTTTCGCCCCGGCCCGCAACGCCGGGCTTTCGTGCCCTGCAGATCGGCGCTAGGACGGGGAGAACGGCGGAGGTGCGGCATGGGCGATGGACCGGGACTGGTGGTGACGGGGGCCTCGGGGCGGATGGGGCAGACGCTGATCCGGCTGGCCACGGCATCGGACCGGGTGCGGCTGGTCGCCTGCGTCGAGCGGTCGGGTCATCCCTGGATCGGCCGCGACGTCGGCGAGGCGATGGGCGGTGCCCCCTTGGGCGTCAGGGTCACGGATGACGCGCTGGAGGCCTTTGCCAGAGCCCAGGCGGTGGTGGACTTCACCGCCCCCGCGGCGACGGTGGAATTCGCGGCCCTCGCCGCGCAGGCCCGCGCCTGCCACGTGATCGGCACCACCGGGCTGGAGGCCGAGCATCTGGCGAAGATCGCGGCGGCCAGTCGCCATGCGGTGATCGTGCGGGCCGGGAACATGTCGCTGGGCGTCAATCTCCTGGTGCGGCTGACCGAGAAGGTCGCCGCAGCGCTGGACACGGACTGGGATGTCGAGATCGTCGAGGCGCATCACCGGATGAAGGTCGATGCGCCATCCGGCACGGCGCTGATGCTGGGCGCGGCGGCGGCCGAGGGGCGGGGCGTGGCGCTGAACGACAGCAGGGTTTCGGGCCGGGACGGGATCACCGGGGCGCGGGCGAAGGGGGCCATCGGGTTCAGCGCGATCCGGGGCGGCGACATCGTGGGCGAGCACGACGTGATCTTTGCCGCTGCGGGCGAGCGGATCGTGCTGCGCCATGTCGCGACCGACCGGGCGATCTTTGCGAGGGGTGCCCTGCGCGCGGCGCTGTGGGGGCAGGGGCAGAAGCCGGGCCAGTACGACATGATGGATGTTCTGGGGATCTGAGGTGATCCGAGGCCGGCACTTGCCCGTAGTACCCGCATCTGCCGTTTCCGGGGAATGCCATGCTGCGTCTTTGCGCCGTCGTCCTGATGCTTGCCACACCCGCCAGCGCCACCGGAGAAGAGTTCCAGCCGGTCAAGGACAAGGACCGGTTTCTTGACCTGATCAAGGACCGCGAGCTGCGGATCGGGCTGTACAATCTGTCCCTGAACGTGCTGCCGGACGGCCGGATCGACGGGTCGGCCCTGGGGTGGGAGATCACCGGCAAGTGGTCCTGGCAGGACGGTTACTTCTGCCGCGAGATGGACTGGAGCGGGATGGAGATCGGCTACAACTGCCAGCTCGTCGAAGCGTCCGGGGCCGAGCGGATGCGCTTTACCGTCGATCAGGGCAAGGGCGACAGCGCGACGTTCCGGCTGCGGTGAGGATCGCTCTTCGCGGACTTCGTCGCTCATCGCGGGTCATCGCGACGAGGAGACGAAGTCGAACGAGGAGCCCCGCATCAAAAATCGACCGCGAGGCCCTTCTTTTCCCAGTCGCCATAGCGGACGGGTTCGGGACCTTCGCGACCGCCAAGCTCGGTCGGAAGCGGAGGCTGGGCCTCGGCGGCCTTGCGGCGGGCATCTGCCTCGGCCAGCGCGCGTCTTGCGGCGGGGGGAAGGGTGTCGGGGTCCAACCCTTGGTTCCTTGTGTGGACTGCCATGGTGATATAGGCCGCGCGGGACACGGGCAAGGGGACGGCAATGGCCGAGGGACTGGTGGCGCGGGCCACGGCGGTGGCGCTTCTGGACGGGGTCCTGGGCGAAGGCCGGATGCTGGCGGATTTTTCCGGCGGCGATCTGGCCCCTGCCGACCGGGCGCGGGCGCTCAGGCTGGCCGAGACGGTGCTGCGGCATCTGGAACCGGCCGACCGGGTGCTGGACCGCCATCTGCGGAAGGCGCCACCCCTGACGGTGCGCAACGTGCTGCGGCTGGCCGTGGTCGAACGTGCCGGGGGGGCGGCGGCGCATGGGGTCGTGAACGCGGCGGTCGAGATCGTGCGGCAGGGCAAGCGGACGGCGCATCTGGCGGGCCTCGTGAACGCCGTGCTGCGGGCCTTGCCCGAGGCCGGCATCTTCGACGGCCTCCCGCCGCAGCGCCTGCCGCGCTGGCTGCGCCAGCCCTTGGTCCATGCCTGGGGGCGCGAGGCCGTCATGGCGATGGAAGCGGTACAGGCTGGTGAACCGCCGCTGGACCTGACGCTGCGGCCCGGCTTCGCGATGCCGGAGGGAGAGATGCTGCCGACAGGCAGCCTGCGGCTCAAGGCGGCTGGTCAGGTCTCTGCCCTGCCCGGCTATGACGCGGGCGGCTGGTGGGTGCAGGACGCCGCTGCCGCCCTGCCTGCGCGGCTGCTGGACGCAACGCCCGGCGAACGGGTGCTTGACCTGTGCGCGGCACCGGGCGGCAAGACGCTGCAGCTGGCGGCCACCGGGGCGGAGGTGGTGGCGCTGGACATCTCGTCCCCCCGGCTGGCGCGGCTGGCGGCGAACCTGCGGCGCACGGGCCTTGCGGCAGAGATCGTGGTGGCCGATGCGCTGCACTGGGTGCCGGAGGAGCGGTTCGATGCGATCCTGCTCGACGCGCCCTGTTCGGCGACCGGGACGATCCGGCGGCATCCGGAATTGCCGTTCGTCAAGGACGGGTCCGAACTTGCCGGGCTGGTCACGCTGCAGGCGGCGTTGATCGACCGGGCACTTGGCTGGCTGAAACCGGGGGGGCGGCTGGTCTATGCGACCTGCTCGCTTCTGCCCGAGGAAGGCGAGGGGCAGCTGGCGGCGGCGCTGGAGCGACATCCGGGGCTGGCGGTGGAGCGGGTGGAAATCGCGGGGGTGGAGCCGGGCTGGTGGACCGACGACGGCGGGCTGCGGCTCCGGCCCGATCACTGGGCGGACCGGGGCGGGATGGACGGGTTCTTCCTGGCGCGGCTGCGGCTGCCGGGGTGACGCCCTAGATGTGAGTTCTCATCAGGTTGTTCACTCTTGTGAGGGGTGGCAGGCCGTTGAGTGCGGAGTGTGGTCTTGATCGGTTGAACCAGTCAAGCCACCGGGGGAGGTCT
>JBIJDO010000166.1:0-6175 GCA_044344105.1 Tabrizicola sp. | reverse complement strand
TCGGTCCTTCTGACCATCGAGCCCCGGTCGCAGGCCGCCGTGCTGGCGCGCCTCAAGTCGATTGCCGAGATCGAGCGGGTGTTCACCACCTCTGGCCGCTTCGACTTTCTGGTGCAGGTGGCCTGCCCGAACACCCAGGTGCTCGATTCCGTGCTGGACCAGATCGGGGCGATGACCGGGGTCCGGGCGTCCGAAAGCCTGATCCACCTCTCGACCAAGATCGACCGGGCGGTTTGATTGCGGTGCGCCTGAAGGCACACCCTACACCGGTCCCGTAGGGTGTGCCTTCAGGCGCACCGCAACACGCACCTACAATCCCAACGCCCTGAACACCTTCGGCAATTCCTCGGGCAGATCCTCGGCAATCAGTCCCGGCCCGAAGCTGAGGGCGCATTCCACATGCAGCCAGGCCCCGGTGCAGGCGGCGTCGAAAGGACTGAACCCTCGCGCCAGCAATCCGGTGATGAACCCTGCCAGCACGTCGCCCGACCCGGCGGTGGCCAGCCATGGCGCCGCCCGGTCGTAGTGCGCCGAGTTGATCGCGCAGCGGCCCGAAGGGTCGGCGATCACCGTGTCGGGGCCTTTGAACAGGACCACGCAACCCGCGCGCTTCGCCGCCTCCCGCGTGGCGTCGACCTTGGAACAGGCGGGGCCTCTGGTGGCGGGGGCGGCCAGCTTCTCGGCGATGTCGGGGAAGAGGCGGGCGAATTCTCCGGCGTGGGGGGTGAGGACGCAACCCTGATGCAGGGCGTCGAAAAGGTCGGGGGTTTGGGAAAGGATCGTCAGAGCGTCTGCGTCAAGGACGAGGTTTCGCCTGTCCCCCCTCCCCTCTCCCCTCCCCACAAGGGGGAGGGGAAGCGATTGGTTGTCTGGCGTTGCGTTCGGCCCCAAGCGGCCCCCCTCCCCCTTGTGGGGAGGGGATGGGGGTGGGGGGCTCCCCGGTGTCATGCCGAGAGCCACCCGCACCAACTCCCGCCCCCGGACGTCGAGCCCCAACCCCGGCCCCACGCACAGCGCATTGATCCGCTCGTCCCCCAGCGCCTCCCTAAGCGCCAGCCCATCCACCACCCCGCGCAGCATCACCGCATCCATCCGCGCGGCGTTCTCCGGGATCGCCTCGGGAGGACAGCCCACCGTCACCACCCCCGCCCCGATCCTCAAGGCCCCCCGCGCTGCCAACCGTGCCGCCCCGCCGCGACCGGAGGGGCCGGAGAGGATGAGGGCGTGGCCGTGGGAGTATTTGTGCGCACTCTGCGCCTCAACCCAGCCTTTCTTGCCCAGCATGTAGGTTGGGAGCGCGCCAGGTTGGTATTCGAAAGCTGCTCCGCTCGACTTTACCGGACCGACCAGCGAAAGCGTCACGCGGCGCAGAGGGCCGATCCAGTGCCCACGCATCCTTACGGGATCTCGCATTCGTCTCCAGGGGCCGACGCCAATGTCTGCGACGACGACGCGGCCACAGTGTTCAGGGCCTTCGTTGAGGAAATGACCTGCTCGAAGGCATTCGAATGTGACGGTGAGCGCGGCGGAGGGTCGCGCCCAACCACCAATCAACATCTTCCCACTGTCAAGGCAAAGACCAGACGGCGTATCAATGGCGACAAGTCGAGGATAATGCTCGCCGCCATAGCCGCCAAGGTGACACAGAAACCCAGCCGGTTCGCCCTCTGGCGGACGCGTCAGCCCGGTCCCGAAGATTGCATCAACGTAAAGGTCGGCGTAGGCGTTGCCGTGGATGGCATGGGGTGCGCGGAACGCCCGTTCCGTCAGTTCCCGCACCTCCCCCATCCCCCGCCACCGCTCATAATTCACCCGCGCGTCCGGCGGCAGCCGCTCCGGGTCGCCGTAGAGGAAGATCTCCACCTCCCAGCCCCATTCCTTCAACAGCCGCGCCACCACGAACCCGTCGCCGCCGTTGTTGCCCGGCCCGCACAGCACCACCGCACGGTGCGAGGTGGCGCGCAACTCCGGCCATTCCTCGAAGATCGCCTCGACCACGCCCCGCCCGGCGCGCTCCATCAGTTCCAGGCCCGTGACCTCGCCACTGGCAATCGCCGCCTGTTCGATGGCGCGCATCTGCGCGGCGGTCAGGAGTTCGGTCATTCTTCCGGCATCCAGGTTTTCATTTTGCCTACAGAACGGGCGTATTGCACAAATTTTGATCGCTGCTCACGGAATCCCTTGGCGCGATGCAGCAGGAAAACCCTGCCACGTTGTCCCGGCGAAGGGGAAGTGGTCAGAGGGGCAAAGCGCAGCGGGGGAGTCGGCCGGATGAAGAAGGTTGAGGCGATCATCAAGCCGTTCAAGCTTGATGAGGTCAAGGAAGCCCTGCAGGAAGCGGGCATCCAGGGCCTCAGCGTCACCGAGGTCAAGGGCTTCGGTCGCCAGAAGGGCCATACCGAACTCTATCGTGGTGCCGAATATGTCGTCGATTTCCTTCCCAAGGTGAAGATCGAGGTCGTCCTGACGGATGACATGGTCGACACCGCCGTCCAGGCGATCATCGCCGCCGCGCGCACCGACAAGATCGGCGACGGCAAGATCTTCGTCACCCCCGTGGAACAGGCTATCCGCATCCGCACCGGCGAAACCGGCGACGATGCTGTCTAAGCCACCAATACCATCAACCCCAAACCGAAAGGCAGTCAGATGAGCGCCGTTGCCAAGGCTCTGAAACTGATGAAGGACGAGGAGGTCGAATATGTCGACATCCGCTTCACCGACCCGAAGGGCAAGCTCCAGCACGTGACGCTGGTGGCCGACCTCGTGGACGAGGATTTCTTCGAGGAAGGCTTCATGTTCGACGGCTCGTCGATCGCGGGCTGGAAGTCGATCGACCAGTCCGACATGAAGCTGATCCCCGATCCGGCGTCGGTCTACATCGACCCGTTCTACGCGGAAAAGACCATGTGCGTGCATTGCAACGTGGTCGAGCCGGACACGAACGAGGCCTATGCCCGCTGCCCGCGCCAGATCGCGCTGAAGGCGGAGGCTTACCTCAAGTCGAGCGGAATCGGTGATGCGGCCTATTTCGGCCCCGAGGCCGAATTCTTCATCTTCGACGACGTCCGCTACTCCGTGACCCCCCGCAAGGTCTCTTACGAAATCGACGCCGAGGCGGCCGCCTGGAACACCGACACCGTGACCGAGGGCGGAAACTACGGCCACCGCGCGGGCCACAAGGGCGGCTACTTCCCGGTCAACCCGATCGACGAGGCCCAGGACATCCGGGGCGAGATGCTGTCCACGATGAAGCGGATGGGGATCAAGGTCGACAAGCACCACCACGAGGTCGCGACCTGCCAGCACGAGCTTGGGATGATCTTCGGCGGGCTGGTCGAGCAGGCCGACAACATCCAGAAATACAAATACGTCATCCACAACGTGGCCCACGCCTACGGCAAGACCGTGACTTTCATGCCGAAGCCGATGAAGGGCGACAACGGGTCGGGGATGCACGTCAACATGTCGATCTGGAAGGGCGGCAAGCCGCTCTTCGCGGGCGACAAATATGCCGACCTGAGCCAGGAGGCCCTGTACTTCATCGGCGGCATCCTCAAGCACGCCAAGGCGCTGAACGCGCTCACGAACCCCGGCACCAACAGCTACAAGCGCCTGATCCCCGGCTTCGAGGCCCCGGTGCTGCGCGCCTATTCGGCCCGCAACCGGTCGGGCTGCGTCCGGATTCCGTGGACGGAGAGCCCGAAGGCCAAGCGCGTCGAGGCCCGTTTCCCCGATCCGTCGGCGAACCCCTATCTCGCCTTTGCCGCCCTTCTGATGGCGGGTCTGGACGGGATCAAGAACAAGATCGATCCGGGTCCGGCGTCGGACAAGGACCTTTACGATCTGCCGCCCGAGGAACTGGCCGAGATCCCGACCGTCTGTGGCTCGCTCCGCGAGGCTCTGGAAGAGCTGGAGAAGGACATGGACTTCCTCCTGGCGGGCGATGTCTTCGACCGCGACCAGCTGGAGGCCTACATGGCGCTGAAGTGGGAGGAGGTCTATGCCTACGAGCACACCCCCCACCCGGTCGAGTATCAGCTGTATTATTCCTGCTGAGGGGATGGTGGGCGGATTGCCCACCCTGCAAGGGACAGGAAAGGGCGCTTTCGGGCGCCCTTTTCGTTTGGCTGCCCACGCGTGGGCACTTTTCCGATCTGAGCAAAATCAAGGCATTGGCTGTGGGCATTAAGGTTCTGGCAAGCTTTGACCACGGGCGATTGCCGCTTGTCCTCTGGCGGGATAGGGTCGCGGTGACGTCAGCAGAGGAGCCGCGCAAATGCGGTCAAGCGAGCGCGACCGAAAGGCTGCCGAGGATGCCAAGCCGAAGATCTGGTCCACGGGCGGACAGCGGCCGCCGTTCAATCTGCGCGCCCTTGGCCGGGCGACGCTGTTCCTGTCGCGAGAGGGTATAGCACCCCTGCATGCCTGGGCGGCACGGCGGGTCCGGCGCCTGGCGGTCAACGTGGCGAACGGGGTCGGGCGCATCCCTGCAGACAAGCTGGGCCGGGCCGCGCGCTTCGTCCCCTCGCATCTGCGGGTCGCCGCCTGGATCAAGAATGGAGGCGCCGCCCTGGCCCATGCCAGCGCCAATGCCGACCCGGATGTCGCGCGCGGCAATGCGCTGGTCGCCGAGATCGAGCCGCATCTCTGGGGCGAGGCGGCGGCAGCCCCGACCCCTGCCCTTGCCCCTACCCCGGCCCCCGCCCCCGCGCCGACTGACCCTGAAGCCGCCGGGACGGAGGCCGCCGTCGGGCCCGTGGTCCTGCCCGAGCCGGACCCGCCCGAGGCCGATCCGCTGGCCTCGATCCGCGACGATCTGGGGCGGACGGGTCCGCAGGGCACGGCGCGCCCGGTTCCGTCCCCGCCTCCCGGCCCGGCAACCCCGCCGGCCCCGCCCGGTGCGGTCGCGACGGCGGCGATCCAGGTCACCGGCTATCTGATCGGCTGGGCGTCGATCCTTCTGGCCCTGCCCTACGGCCTGATCCGGGCGCTCTGGCTGTGGCTGCACGGGCGCGATCTGAAGACCATCGGGCGTGCGGACTGAGCCGCCCAAGGGGCGGGTCGCCTGTCAGATCGAGCGCTGACGCGCGTTCCCTTTGTCTCGCGGCTTTGCGTGAAGGACACAAAGCCGCTCGGGAGCCTCCGGCGGGGATACTTGCGCCAATGTGAAAGGCGAAGGAGCGTCGGAGTTCAGGCCAGCGCGACCCGCACGAAAGCCACGACTTCGGCCTGCACCTCGCCGGTGTCGAAAGCGGCACCACCATGGCCCGCCCCGGCGACGAGCTTGTAGTCAACTTCGGCGGTCGGATCGGCGGCGAGCCACGCCTCGCGCAGGCGTCGGGCCTGGAGGTCGGCGATCAGGGGATCGGCGTCGCCATGCCGGATCAGGATCGGCGGCAGGGGTTCGCGCAGGGTGTCAAGCCGTCCGACCGGCCCCATCGCCCGCGCCATGTCGCGGTTTTCGCCGACCGGATAGCCCAGAAGCTGGCTTTCCGGACTGGCCGCGGCATCGGCGGCACCCATTTGCGGTGTCCGGCCCAAGGCGGCCATGTCCGCGTCCATGGTGGAAAAGTCCATCGGGCCGTAGAGGCTGACCACGCCGCGCGGCGGCAGGCCGACCTCGACCAGGCTGAGCGCGGTGGAGACGGCGAGGAAGGCCCCGGCGGACTGGCCGTAAAGCACGATCCGCGACGGGTCGAGCCCGAGGGCCGCGCCCTGGCGTTGCAGATGCACCAGGGCGGACAGGCAGTCGTCGCCCGCAGCAGGCCAGCGCGCGGTTGTCGGTAGTTCAGCCTGACGACGGCGATCCCGGCCTCCAGAAGCTCGGGCGGCACCGCAAGGTCGGATTTTTCGCCCGCGCGGAAGGCTCCGCCATGGATCATCACCAGGATCGGGGCGGACGCGGTGCCTTTCGGGACGGTCACGTCGAAGACCTGGCGCGGGTCGTCGCCGTAGGCAATGTCGGACGGGGCCATCCGCTGCCGCTGCCACAGGGCGAGGCCTCCGGCGGTGGCGGCCACCCCGCCGATGACAAGCGTTCTGCGGATCAGTCCGGGCATCTCTCTCTCCTAGAGCGTGTCGCCTTCAAACCAAACCATATCCTGCGGCCTTGAAGTAGTTTTTGCACTCCTGTGGCTGGAAGAGGTCGCAAACTGCGCCGACCTGTCGCCAC
>JBIJDO010000230.1:0-5186 GCA_044344105.1 Tabrizicola sp. | reverse complement strand
CACCGGCAGCCCGCCGGCCGCCGGGTCCCCGGCCAAACCCGCGCACCCTGGGCTCAAGCCCGGCGAGGGGCTGAAGCAACTGTCCGAGACCTGGCAGAAAGCCACCCGCCCGCCGGTACGCAAGACCGCCGAGCGCCCCCCGGCAGCCCGCCCCGGCCGCAGTGGCCCCTTGCGTCCGGGGCCGAAGAAGGGCTAACCCCGGTCCCGCCGGATCCCCCCTCGCATCGACGTTCCGCCCCGCGCGCTGCCAGTCGGCAGCCCGGCCCGCCGTTCGGACCCGCAGCCGTTCCTGCCCTGCCCCGCGACGGGGAGAAATGCCGCCGATTCCCCCCCCGCACCGCTGGTATGGGGACCAGGCATCGGCTAAGGTCGCGCGGCACAAGGTGCGGGAGGGCACGCCATGTCGGGAACCGGGCTGAGGAACCTGTCGCTGGTCCTGCTGGTCGCCCTTCTGGCCTATGTGGCCTGGTCGGGAGGCGTCTGATGGCGGAACGGTTCGGCGGCAGGTTTTCGCCGCAGTCATCCCGCCCCGGCGCATCGGTTCCCGGTCTGGCCGACCCCCGGCCAAAGGGGCTCTGGCGCACGACGGTCCTGTTCCTCACGGCCTTCCTGTTCCTGTTTCCGGCCTTTGGCGATGGCCCGCGCGAGATGCTGCTTGGCCTTGCCGCCGGGGGCCTTGTCGTCCTTTCGGCCTGGCTGACGCGCGAGGGGATGCGGGCCGAGGCCGCATACGATGCCCGCAGGCTGGCCCGGCGCCCGGCCTTTCCGCGCAAGCTTGCCGGGGCGGCCCTGACCGGGGCGGCCCTGGCCCTGGGCAGCGTGATCGCGGATCAGGGCGCGGTCTATCCCGTGCTCTACGCAATCGTCGGTGCGGGCCTGCACCTGGGGGCCTTCGGGGCGGACCCGATGGCCGACAAGGGGATGGCCGGCATCGACGCCTTCCAGACCGGCCGGGTCGCCACGGCCATCGAAGAGGGTGAACGCCACCTGGTGGCGATGAAGGACGCGATCCTGCGCGCCCGTGACCGCGCGCTCGAACGTCGGGTCGACCAGTTCGCCGCCGCCGCCCGAAGCCTGTTCCGCACCATCGAGGCTGATCCGGGCGACCTGACCGCCGCGCGCAAGTACATGTCGGTCTACCTGATGGGGGCCCGCGACGCGACGGTGAAGTTCGCCGACCACTATGCCCAGACCCGCGATCCCGGCGCCCGCGCCGACTACGAGTCGCTTCTGACCGACCTGGAGACCACCTTCGCCGAGAAGTCCAGGGCCTTCCTTGTCAACAACCGCAGCGATCTGGACGTGGAAATCGCCGTCCTGCGCGACCGCCTCAAGCTTGAAAACTGATCCGAAGGGAACCCCGATGTCCGAAACCGTCCAGACCAGCGCCACCGCCCTCTTGACCGAAGTGGACAAGGTCAACGCCGTGATCCTGCCGGAACCGATGGCCGAGGTCGTGCCGCTTGAGGCCGCCCCGCCGCCACAGGCCGAGGCAATCAAGCAGCGCATGGCCGAGGTCGACCTTGCGAACACGCAGTCGATCATCTCGTTCGGCTCCTCTGCGCAGGCCGAGCTGCAGGTGATCAGCCAATCGATGCTGCAGGATGTGAAGAACAAGGATGTCGGACCGGCCGGCGACAGTCTTCGCAAGATCGTCACCACGATCCGGGGCTTCTCCACCGACGAGCTTGACCTCCGCCGCGAGGCAAGCTGGTGGGAACGGCTGCTTGGCCGCGCCGCACCCTTTGCCGAATTCGTCGCGAAATACGAGGATGTGCAGGGCCAGATCGACAGGATCACCGGAGAGCTTCTGTCCCACGAACACAAGCTTCTGAAGGATATCAAGAGCCTGGATGCGCTTTATGGCAAGACGCTGACCTTCTACAACGAACTGGGGCTCTACATCGCCGCGGGCGAGGCCAAGCTTGCCGAAACCGATGCCAAGACCATACCCGCCAGGGAAGCCGCAGTCGCGGCGGCCCCCGAGGCCGACAAGATCATCCGGGCGCAGGAGCTTCGCGATCTTCGCGCGGCGCGGGATGATCTGGAACGGCGGATCTATGACCTGCGGCTCACCCGGCAGGTGACGATGCAGTCGCTGCCCTCGATCCGGCTGGTGCAGGAAAACGACAAGAGCCTGGTCACCAAGATCAACTCGACCCTGGTCAACACGGTGCCGCTCTGGGAGACGCAGCTTGCCCAGGCCGTCACGATCCAGCGCTCGAAAGAGGCAGCCGAGGCAGTCAGGGACGCAAGCGACCTGACGAACGAGCTTCTGAAGGCCAATGCCGAGAACCTGCAGGCGGCCAACAAGGTGGTGCGCGAGGAAATGGAACGCGGGGTCTTCGACATCGAGACGGTCAAGCAGGCCAACGCGACCCTGATCGCCACGATCAACGAAAGCCTGGCCATCGCCGACCAGGGCAAGGCCAGGCGCGCCGCCGCCGAAGCGGAACTCGTCAAGCTGGAGGCGGACCTGCGCGAGACGCTCGCCGCCGCGAAGTCGCGCCAGACCACGCCGGCTTCGCCATCGGCCACCGCCTGACGTCCGGCGACGGCGCATGGTGCCAAGGACAACAGTCGCGACGGTGCTGGCCAGCGCAGCGATCCTGCTCTTGGCCGGCTGCGTCGTCACCGCACCCGCCAGCCCGATGCCGCCCGCGCCCCTGCCGGACCCGCTGCCCGCCGCCCCGACCGCGAAAAGCGCCGCAGCCTCGGCCTATTTCGCGCAGGTGCAGCAGGCGCTCCTTTCGCAGGGGATGCTGCGGTCCGACAGCGGCAGCGACCTGCCGGTCACGGATCGCATGCTGGCCGAAAACTTCATGCGCATCGCGCTTTATGACGAATACCGCCGCAACGCGGACGGGTTTGTCCGGGAAGAGACGCAAAGCAGCCTGCGCCGCTGGGAAATCCCCGTCCGCCTCGGGCTCCGCTTCGGTCCAAGCGTGCCCCCAGACCGGCAGGCAACGGATCGGGCGCGGATCGCAAGTTTCGTCGCCCGTCTGTCGCGCATCACCGGCCACCCGATCTCGGTGGACGAGCGTGCCCCCAACTTCTTCGTCTACATCGTCTCGGAAGACGAGCGCGAGGCCCTGGGTCCCGAGCTCCGCGCGACCCTGCCCGGCCTGTCGCCTGCCGACGTTGCCGGCATCACCGCCTTGCCGCGTTCGACCTATTGTCTGGTCTATGCCATCGCTGACGGCGGGACGAGCGCCTACACCCGTGCCGTTGCGGTGGTCCGGGCCGAACATCCCGATCTTCTGCGCCTGTCCTGTCTGCACGAAGAGCTGACGCAGGGTCTGGGCCTGCCGAACGACAGCCCGCGGGCACGGCCCTCGATCTTCAACGATGACGAGGAATTCGCGCTTCTGACCGATCACGACGAGCTGCTCTTGCAGATGCTTTACAGTCCCGAGCTTCGCCCCGGCATGACCCCCGACGAGGCCCGGCCGATCGTCTTCTCCCTTGCGCGCCGGTTGACCGGCGGCGACAGTTGAGCCCAAACGGAGGGTGCCATGGTTTTCGATTTTCTGAAGGGCGAGTTCATCGACGTCATTTCATGGCTTGATGACACCCGCGACACGATGGTCTGGCGGTTCGACCGGCGCGACCAGGCCATCAAGTACGGGGCCAAGCTGACCGTGCGCGAAGGCCAGGCCGCCGTCTTCATCCACGAAGGCCAGCTGGCCGATGTGTTCCAGCCGGGTCTCTACCAGCTTGAAACCAACAACATGCCGATCCTGACCACGTTGCAGAACTGGGACCACGGGTTCCAGTCGCCGTTCAAGTCCGAGATCTATTTCGTCTCGACGACGCGCTTCAACGACCAGAAATGGGGCACGAAGAACCCGATCATGGCCCGCGACCCCGAATTCGGCCCGGTGCGGCTGCGCGCCTTCGGGACCTATTCGATGCGGGTCACCGATCCGGGCAAGTTCCTCACCGAGATCGTCGGGACCGACGGCGAATTCACCGCCGACGAGATCAGCTTCCAGATCCGCAACATCATCGTGCAGCAGGCCAGTCAGGTGTTGGCGAAGTCCGGCATCCCGGTCCTGGACATGGCCGCGAACCTCGCCGATCTTGGCAAGATCATCGCCGGTGCGATTGCGCCGCAGGTCGGGGAATACGGCCTGTCCATCCCGGAATTCTACATTGAAAACATAAGCCTGCCGGAAGACGTCGAGAAAGCTTTGGACAAGCGGACCTCGATGGGTGTGGTGGGCGACCTGAACCGCTACATGCAGTTCAACGCCGCCGAAGGCATGAACCAGCCGGGCAGCGCGATGGGCTCGGCCATGGGGGCCGGGATGGGTGCCGGAATGGGGATGGGCATGGCGCAGAACATGGGACCATGGGGGGCGCAGCCCTCTGCCACACCCCCGCCCCCGCCCTCTGCTGCCGGAAAGGCCTGGCATCTGGCGGTCGGCGGCGCGACCTCGGGTCCCTTCGCCGAAGCCGATCTTGCCAAGGCGGCCGCCGAAGGTCGTCTGACCCGCGCCACGATGGTCTGGTCGGCAGGTCAGGACGGCTGGAAGATGGCTGCCGAGACCGAGCTTGTCCGGCTTTTGGACCAGGTCCCGCCGCCGCCGCCCAAGTCCTGAGCCCGCGCGATGGCGCGCGACGAGTACCGCTTTCCCTGCGCACGCTGCGGCGCGCAGCTGCGCTATGCGCCGGGCCAGACCCGTCTGACCTGCAACTACTGCGGGTACGAACAGGACATCCCGGCGCAGACCGCCGAGGCCAGGGGCCGGGCGACGCGGGAACTCGATCTGGCCCGGGGTCTGCGCGACGATCTTGCCAGCGCGGACATGGTCGAGGTCCGCACCACGACCTGTCCGAACTGCGGTGCCAAGGTCGAGGTTTCCGGCACCGCGCTCGCCACCGAATGCCCCTTCTGTGCCACGCCCCTCGTGCTGGACGCCGGCACCCTGCGCCAGATCAGGCCGCAGGCGCTGATCCCGTTCGTCCTGACCGAGGCCGAGGCGCGCAAGTCGATGATTTCGTGGATGGGCGGTCTGTGGTTCGCGCCCGGCACACTGCTGGAATACGCGCGCAAGGGGCGGGCGATGAACGGGATCTATGTGCCGTTCTGGACCTTCGACGCCGCGACCGACAGCCGCTATTCCGGCGAACGCGGAGAGTATTACTACGAGACCCGAAGCGTGAACGTGAGGGTCAACGGG
>JBIJDO010000024.1:0-15322 GCA_044344105.1 Tabrizicola sp. | reverse complement strand
ACCTTGAACGCGCCGAACGGGTTCGACCGCGCCCATTCGAAGGCCCGGCGCTTTTCCGGCGGCAGCGTCTCGGGCAGAACGAACCAGCCGTAGACGAAGTTCAGCATCGAGATGCCCGCCGCGACATAGAACGGCACGCGCGGCCCCAGCTCGCCCAGAAGGCCGCCGATGGCCGGTCCAAGGACAAAGCCCACGCCGAAAGCCGCGCCCACCATGCCGAACGCCTTGGCCCGGTCCTCGGGCGCGGTCACATCGGCAATATAGGCGTTGGCGATGACATAGGACGAACCGCAGACCCCGGCGATCACCCGGCCCACGAACAGCCAGAACAAGGACGGCGCGAGGGCCGAAAACAGATAGTCGATCCCAAGCCCGAAAACCGCGAGCAAGAGGAGCGGACGGCGGCCATATCGGTCGCTCAGGTTGCCCATCAGCGGGCTGAAGGCGAACTGCGCCAGACTGAAGGCCGCGAACATCCAGCCGCCGATATAGGCCGCATCGGCCAGGTTCATCTGCCCGACCTCGGTGATCAGCGCGGGCAGGACCGGCATGATCAGCCCGAACCCGACCATGTCCAGAAAGACCGTGACCAGGACAAAGGTCACCGCATGGCGGCTGACCGCAGGGGGAACAAATGCAGAATCGGTGACCTGGCTCATGGGGCGCGACCGTAGGGGTCGGGGCGGGAAGTGTCAAACCCGGCGGGGCGCACGAAACTGCAGAAGCACGGCGCAACCGACGGCGGATCGGCGGTTAAGAAAGGGTGAACGGAAAATTGCAAGCCATTGTTTTTTCACCCTTTCCAATTCTGCCCACGCGTGGGCACCTCACCTCAGAAGCCGCGCCGCCAGCCCCGGCAGGTCCTCGAACCGGTCCAAGAGCGCCGCCGGATTGAACCGGCTGACCCCCGCCCCCTCCGGCCCGAAGGTGACCAGCGCGACCGGCACCCCCGCCGCGACGCCGGTCTTCGCATCCGTCTCGGTGTCCCCCACCAGCATCGACCGTCCGACCAAGCCCCCGGCCCGCTCCACCGCCGCCCGGTAGGGGATCGGGTCGGGCTTCCTCACCGGAAACGTATCCGCCCCGACCAGCGCCCCGAAGGCCTCCCGGACCCCCAGTTTGGTCAGGAGAAGCTCCGCCAACCCCTCCGGCTTGTTGGTGCAGATCGACACCGCGAAGCCGAGGGTCTTCAACCCCTCCACCGCCACCATCGCGCCGGGATAGAGCCGGGTATGGGTCGCGATCCCGTCCCGGTAGGCGTCCAGAAGCAGGGGATAGGCGGCATCCACATCCGCCTCGGACCAGTCCAGCCGCAGCCGCGAGAACCCCAGCCGCAGCATCGCCCGCCCGCCGTGAAACGCCGTCAGCGCGTCCCCCGGTCTCAGCACGGCGCGCGGCAGGCTCGCGTTCGCCGCCGCCAAGAGGTCGGCCGAGGTATCGGCCAGCGTTCCGTCCAGATCGAAAACCACGGTCCGCATCGCTGGCTATCCTGTAACGTGGCGTGAAGGCCTGCCCCTTGCCACCCGGTCCCACCGGGGTAAAACGGGCGCAATGATAAAGGAAGGGGCAGAATGCAGGTTTCAGTCATCGTTCTGGCGGCAGGTCAGGGCACGCGGATGAACTCCGACCTGCCGAAGGTCCTGCATCGCCTGGCCGGGGTTCCCCTCGTCCACCACGCCCTGCGCGCGGCCGCGACCCTGCACCCCGACCAGACGGTGCTCGTCGTCGGTCACGGCGCCGAAGCGGTGACCGAAGCCGCGCTCGACTGCAATCCCGACGTGGTGATCGCGCGGCAGGAAGAGCAGCTAGGAACCGGCCATGCGGTGCGTCAGGCGCTGCCGTTTCTGGCAGACAAGACCGGCAAGGCGATCATCCTCTACGGTGACACGCCCTTCATCGCCGAAGACACTCTCGCGAAACTTGCGGGCTCGCCCGCCCCGGTCACCGTGCTCGGCTTTCTCACCGACAGCCAGCCGCAGCGTTATGGGCGGCTGGTGATGGCGGGCGACCAGTTGCAGCGGATCGTCGAATTCAAGGACGCGACCGCGGAAGAGCGCGCCATTTCCCTGATCAACAGCGGCGTCGTCGCCTGCGACCTTCCCTTGCTGCACGACCTTGTCGCGGGACTGACGAACGACAACGCCGCGCGCGAATACTACCTGACCGACATCGTTGCCGCTGCCCGGGCGCGCGGGTTGTCGGTGGCGGTGGTGACCTGCCCCGAGGCCGAGACCCTTGGCATCGACACCCGCGCAGGCCTTGCCGAAGCCGAAGCCATCTTCCAGTCGCATGCGCGCGCCGAAGCCTTGGCGAACGGCGTCACGCTGACCGCCCCGGAGACGGTGTTCCTCGCCCTCGACACCCATATCGGGCGCGACGCGATCATCGGCCCGAACGTCCTGTTCGGCCCCGGTGTCACCGTTGAATCGGGGGCCGAGATCAAGGGCTTCTGCCATCTGGAAGGCTGCCACATCAGCCGGGGAGCCACGGTCGGACCCTTCGCGCGCCTCCGCCCCGGCGCGGAACTGGCCGAGGATGTCCATGTCGGCAATTTCGTCGAGATCAAGAACGCCATCCTCGACGAAGGGGTGAAAGTCGGGCACCTGACCTATATCGGCGACGCCACGGTCGGCGAGCACACCAACATCGGCGCGGGCACCGTCACCTGCAACTATGACGGCGTGATGAAGCACCGGACCGTGATCGGCAAACGCGCCTTCATCGGCTCGGACACGATGCTGGTGGCCCCGGTCACAGTGGGAGACGGTGCGCTGACCGCCTCGGGGTCGGTCATCACCGAAGACGTGCCGGCCGAAGCTGTCGCCATCGGTCGCAGCCGACAGGTTACCAAACCCGGGCTTGCGACCCGGATGTTCGAAAAGTTAAAGGCCATCAAGGCCGCCAAAACAAAAGGGCAGTAAAAATGTGCGGTATTGTCGGGGTGCTGGGAAGCCACGAGGTCGCGCCGCTTCTGGTCGAGGCGCTGAAACGGCTGGAGTACCGCGGCTATGACAGCGCGGGCATCGCCACGATCAACAACGGTCGGCTCGACCGGCGCCGCGCCGTGGGAAAGCTGGTCAACCTGTCCGACCTTCTGGTCCACGAGCCGCTGGCGGGAAAGTCCGGGATCGGCCACACCCGCTGGGCCACGCACGGGGCCGCAACTGTCACCAACGCGCACCCGCACCGCGCGGGCGGCGTGGCGGTGGTCCACAACGGCATCATCGAGAACTTCCGCGAATTGCGCGCGGACCTTGCCGCCGACGGCTATGTGCAGGAAACCGACACCGACACCGAAACCGTCGTCCTTCTGACCCGCCGCGCGATGGACCGGGGCATGCGGCCGGTCGAGGCGGCGCAGGACACCCTGTCGCACCTGCACGGGGCTTTTGCGCTGTGTTTCCTGTTCGACGGCGAGGACGACCTGATGATCGCCGCGCGCAAGGGCTCGCCCCTGGCCATCGGCTGGGGCGACGGCGAGATGTTCGTGGGCTCGGACGCGATCGCGCTGGCCCCGATGACCGACCGGATCACCTATCTAGAAGAAGGCGACTGGGCGGTCGTCACCCGCAAGGGCGCGGAAATCTTCGACGCGAGGGGCGCCCGCGCCAACCGGGCCGAGACCCGCATCCAGATCGACGCAACCCGGATCGAGAAGGCCGGATACAAGCATTTCATGGCCAAGGAGATTGCCGAGCAGCCGGTGGTGATCGCCGATGCGCTGAAACACTACACCTCGTCAAAAGGCACGCTTGCCTTGCCGCAGGACGCTGATTTCAGGGACATCGACCGGGTCACCCTCGTCGCCTGCGGCACCGCTTCCTACGCCTGCCACGTCGCGAAATACTGGTTCGAGCAGATCGCGGGCCTGCCCGCCGACATCGACATCGCGTCGGAGTTCCGCTACCGCGACCCGGTGCTGTCGCCTGCGTCGATGGCGATTTTCGTCAGCCAGTCGGGCGAAACCGCCGATACGCTTGCCGCCCTCCGCCATGTGAAGGACAAGGTGGCAAAGGTTGTCGCCGTGATCAACGTGCCGACCTCGTCCATCGCCCGCGAAAGCGACCTGGCGGTCCCGATCCATGCCGGGGTCGAGGTGGGCGTGGCCTCGACCAAGGCCTTCACCTGCCAGTTGACGACCCTTGCCCTGCTGGCGCTGAAGGCAGCCGAGGACCGGGGCCGGATCGACCCCGCCTCCTTGCGCGACCGGCTGGACGCCCTGCGCGCGCTGCCCGGGCTGATGAATGCCGCCCTTGGCCTGTCCGACCTGATCGCGCGCATCGCCAAGGACCTGGCCAAGGCGCAGGATGTCCTGTTCCTGGGGCGCGGCCCGATGTTCCCGCTGGCCCTGGAAGGGGCTCTGAAGCTGAAGGAAATCAGCTACATCCACGCTGAAGGTCATGCATCGGGTGAACTGAAGCACGGCCCCATCGCGCTGATCGACGCGCAGGTTCCGGTCATCGTGCTTGCGCCCAAGGACGCGCTTTTCGAAAAGACCGTGTCGAACATGCAGGAGGTGATGGCCCGCAACGGCAAGGTCCTCCTCTTGTCCGATGCCGCCGGGGTCGAGGTGGCAGGCCACGGCACCTGGAAGACGCTGACGCTGCCCGAGGTCGACCCGCTCTGGGCACCGATCCTCTATGCGGTTCCGGCGCAATTGCTGGCCTACCACACGGCCATCGCCAAGGGCACGGATGTCGACCAGCCGAGGAACCTCGCGAAATCGGTGACGGTGGAATAGGCGCGAAGGGTCTTCACCGCAGCGCGACGTCCCTGTTTGAGGGCGGGCCGCCTGATCCGATTGCCGTCCGGCGCCGTATCGTCTGAAACGGGGGGGAACATGCAGCGCAGAACGTTTCTGATCGGATTGGCGAGCGTGCCATTGGCCGCCTGCGCGGCGACCCCGGCACCGCCGCGGCAACCCGGCCCGCCGATCACGCTGGTCTCGGCCTTTCAGGGCCGCACCACGGGCACCGGCCATTTCCGGATCTGGCTGACCGGCGACGAACGGCGGTTCACGGCACTTCTGAACGGCCGGGTCACGGGCCCGGACGGCGCGCGGACGCTGACTGTGGTCGAGGATTTCGTCTATGACGACGGGCAGAAGGACCGCCTGACCTGGGTCTTCCGCGAGACCGGGCCGGGGCGCTGGACGGGTCGTCGCGAGGACACGGTGGGCGAGGCAACGGTGGTCGAGGAGAACGGGCAGATCCGGCTGTCCTATGTTGCCGATTTCCGCTCGCCCTCGGGGGTGAACCGGCTGGGATTCGAGGACATCCTTTATGCGCGCGCCGACGGAACCATCGTCAATGACGCCGTGGTCAGCCGGGCGGGGATTCCGGTCGCGTCGGTCCGCTTCGTGATCCGCCGCTGACTTGCCCTTGGCCGGTCGGGCTGGCACTCTGCCGGCCAAGGGAGGACCGCCATGGGCAAGCGTTTTGCCGCACTTCAACCCGACCAGATCGCCTTCATCGGCGAGCAGCATGTTTATTTCGTGGCCACCGCCGCGCCGGGCGCGCGGGTGAACCTGTCGCCCAAGGGCATGGACTCGTTACGGATTTTGTCGCCGACCCGCATTCTTTGGCTGAACCTCACCGGATCGGGCAACGAGACGGCGGCGCATCTGGCGCTGGACCCGAGGATCACGCTGATGTGGTGCAGCTTCACCACGCGGCCCTTGATCCTGCGGGCCTATGGCACCGCGCGGGCGATCCACAAGGCCGACCCGGACTGGCCGAAGCTTGCGGCGCACTTGCCGGACCAGCCCGGCGCGCGGCAGATCGTCGATGTGGCGATTGACCTCGTCCAGTCCTCCTGCGGCTTTGCCGTGCCGTTCATGGACTTCCGCGAGGAGCGCCCGGTCCTGCGCGACTGGGCCACCGGCAAGGGGCCGGAGGGCCTGTGCGCCTATTGGGACGAACGGAACCGGCAGACCATCGACGGCCTGCCGACCGGGATCGAGGCCAACCTGTGACACCGCTGCAAGAGTTGCAGGCGCGGGCGAATGCCGGGCGCGCTGCGGAGATGCAGGCCTATCACAAGGTGGACCGGGTGTACCTCGGGGTCACGGTACCCGAGATCGAGGCGCTGACCGACGTCTGGCGCGCCGCGCTGTCGCTGGAGGATCGGGTCGCGCTGGCGGCGGACCTGTGGGTGACGGACGTCCATGAGGCGCGGGTGGCGGCGGCGAAGCTTCTGACCCAGGCCCGCATCCGTCCCGATGATGCCGTCTGGACGCTGCTCCAGTCCTGGGTGCCGGAGTTCGACGGCTGGGCGCTGGCCGACCATGCGTCGATCGCGGGGCAGAAGCGGCTGGTCGCCGGGCCTTCGCGGATCGACACGGTCGAGGGCTGGGTGACAAGCCCGCATCTGTGGACCCGCCGCGCGGCGCTGGTGATGACGCTGCCCTGGACCAAGCAGAATTTCCCGAAGGAACAGGATCTTGCCATCCGAACCCGCGTGCTGGGCTGGTGCGCGACCCTCGCGCCGGACCGCGACTGGTTCATCCAGAAGGCGGTCGCCTGGTGGGTGCGCGACCTGTCGAAGCATGACGCGGAAGTCGCGCGGCGGTTTCTGGATCAGCACGGGCCGACCCTGAAACCCTTCGCGCGCAAGGAGGCGGCGCGGCATCTTCGCGACTGACGGCTCCTCGTTCGACTTCGTCTTCTCGTCGCATGCGAGGAGGAACGAAGTTCCCGACGAGCGTCACGCCCCGCGATGCCTCCGCCAGCCGATCCGGTCGAAAAGCGGCGCGTAGACCCCGGCCAGCGCGCGGATCGTGCGACCATCCGTCCGCCCCGCCGGTTCCCAGGCCTTGGTCGCGATCCCCAGGATGCGCGGGGCGATCATGCCTTCGGCCTGGCAATCCTCGGTGGTGAACTCGCCCCAGAAACAGGCCTGAACCCCGGCGATCCGCGCGGCGATGTCCTCGGCCCCCGGTGGCACCGGGTCCCATGTGACGGTCTTCTCCAAAGGCACGAAGCCCGCCCAGGCCGCACCCCAGTCGTCCGGGTCGTCGCTGTGCGCAAGGTCGAAATAGGCGTTCCCCGCCGGGCACATCACCACCGCGTGCCCGCGCCGGGCGGCCGCGACCCCCGGACCCTGCCCCGTCCAGCTGAAGAGAAGCGCGCCATTGCCGATGCCGCCCTGCACCCCTTTCGCGGCCTCCTCCCACGCCGCCACCCGGTAGCCTTTGGCCACCAGCCCGCCCGCAAGCCGTTCCAGCATCCAGCCCTGCACGTCGTCCGATGTCCGCAACCCTTCCCGCGCCTTCAGCGCCGCCACGGCGGGTGAGCCGTCCCAGGCCCCTTGCGGCGCCTCATCCGCACCGAGATGCAGCATGCCGAAGGGGAAAAGCCCGGCCACTTCCTCGGCCAGCGGCTGCAGCACTTCCCAGGTCGCGGGCATCGCCGGATTGACGATGTTGTCGATGTAGCCCTGGACCGAGGCTTCCTCGCCATTGTCGCCCGGATCGCGCAGGCCGGGCAGCGCCTTGACCATGCCATGGCTGTGCGCCGGCACTTCGATCTCGGGCAGCACCTCGATCTGCAGCGCCCTCGCCCGGTCCAGAACGCGGGCGACATCCGCCCTGGAATAGGTCCCCCCCGCCCGGATGCCGCCGCCGAAGACCCCCGGCACCAGTTCGCCCTCGCCCCGGAAGGCGGTCCGCTGCCAGAGGAGCGGCTGGCTGTCCACTTCCAGCCGGAACGCCTCGTCATCGGCCAAATGCCAGTGGAAGCGGTTCAGCTTCAAGAGCGCCATGAGGTCCAGAAGCCGCAGGATGAAATCGACCCCGAAGAAATGCCGCGCGCAATCGAGATGCTGGCCGCGCCAGCCGAAGCGGGGGTGGTCGGTGATCGTGCCGCAGGGCAGCTGGCCGTTGCAGGTCTCGCGCAGGGTCAGCAGGGTGATCCCGGCATGGTGGAGGCCAACCTTGCCGCCAACAGCGACCGAAACACCCGAAGACGCAATGGTCAGCCGGTAGCCAGCGGGGTCCAAGGTCGCATCCTCTGCAACCGAAACTGCAAGTCCTCCGGCTGCGACCAGCGGCGCAAGGCCCAGACGCACAGCGAGGTCCGCCACGCCCTCCATCCCCGCTGAAGGGGCGAGCGCCGCAAAGGCCACCGTCCCGCCCGCCGGGTTCCAGTCCGCCGGTTGCGGCACCAGCGGCAGGCGGTCGGGCATCAGCGCTGGCGCGGGCGGCCCCTCGTCATCGCGCAGCCCAAGCGCATTTCCCGCAGGCAGGGCGAGGCAGTCCCGCCCCACCCGAAGATAGGGTCCCTGTGGCAGCCAGGCCCGGTTGCGCGGAGAGTATCTGTCGTCTGCGTGTTCCAGAACGACCTCGTGCTCCACGCCCGGCACCAGGTCCGGCAGGGCAATCTCGGCATAGCCCGCGACGCGCCGCACCAGTGTCCCGCCAGAGACGACAGCCGGTGCCGCCAGCAGCGAAAAGCAGAAGACCGGGGCCACCAGCGGGCGATCCGTCCCGATCCGGCAACGGATCTGCCGCCCGTCGATCCGGGAGGCGAAGGTCAGGGTCATGGCGCGTCCAGCCTCAGTTCGGCGATGAAGTCGTAGATGTCGCTGCGGTAGAGGCCCCGGGTGAACTCGATCGGGCGGCCGGAGGGCAGGTAGGCGGTCCGGTCGATCCTGAGGACCGCCGCCCCTTCCGGCAGGAGAAGCAGCTTCGCATCTGCTGTCGTGAGACTGACCGCCGTGATCCGCTGCACGGCGCGGGTGGGTGCCGTCCCCGCCGCCCGCAGCACGTCGTAAAGCGAGGTCTCGACCGCTTCGGGGTCTGGCAGCACGTCGGTGGGCAGCGACGACCATTCCAGGGCCAGTGGCGTGTCATCGGCAAAGCGCAACCGTTCGACCCGCGCGACCCGGTCGCCCTGCGGCAGGCCCAGCGCCATCATCTCGTCCGGGGTCGGCAGGAAAAGGCCCCGCCTCAGGATGCGGCTGGAGGAGGTCTTGCCGCGCTGGCGCATGTATTCGGTGAAGGACAGAAGGGCGGACAGCGAATGCTCCATCTTCGGTCGCGCCGCCTGCACGAAGGTGCCCGCCCCGCGCCGCTGGTCCAGCACACCATCGGCCACCAGCTGGCTGACCGCCTTCCTGACCGTGACCCGGCTGACATCGGCGATCAGCGCCAGTTCGCGTTCGGGCGGCAGCTGGGTTTCGGGGGGCAATTCCCCTGCCGCGATCGCCGAAGCAAGGTGCCGGTAAAGCTGTTCATAGCGCGGACCCCGGGCCGCGCGAAACCAGGCTTCCGGGCGGTACAGCGCGTGATTGTCGTCCATCCGGGCCCCGCATTGGTATTATCTTGATGAAACCAGGTTCATCGATTGGACCCAACATGAACCGGGTTCAGGGCTGAAAACAAGGGAAAACTGCCGCTGGTCCGCTTTTTTCGCGCTATTGGTATTATGATGGTAGCAATTGTGATCCTTTTTGGTATGGTCAGTGAAAGTCGACGATTCGCCCCGCTCCCGCTGTCCCGGTTGCGCCAGGCGCGTTTCACGAAAGGGGGACGCTGCATGACCATGGTTGTCGGGGCCACAGCACCGGAACGGATGCAGCGCCGCGAGATGTCGGAGCGTTCGTTCGCCTGGGCCCTGATCGCCCCGGCGCTGCTGTTCATCGTGGTGATCGTGGTCTGGCCGCTGGTCGAGACGATCCGCCTGTCCTTTACCGACGCGACGCTGGGCGGCGAGAACTGGGTCGGGCTGCAGAACTACGCCGTCCTCTTCGCCGATCCCAAATTCTGGCAGACCGTCGGGCGCACCTTCTACTGGATGGTGCTGGCGGTATCGCTGAAGCTGATCGTCGGCCTGATCGGTGCCACGCTCCTCAACGCGGCCATTCCCGGCAAGGCCCTCTTCCGCGTCCTCGTGATGCCGCCCTGGGTGATCCCGATCGCCATCGGCGTCATCGGCTGGAAATGGATGTACAACGGCTATTTCGGACTGATCTCGGGCCTGTTGCAGGAATTCGGGCTGGTGCAGGACCGGGTGGCGCTTCTGGCCACCAAGACCTCGGCCTTCTATTCCGCCATCGTCACCGATGTCTGGGTCGGCACGCCGATGGTGACGCTGTTCTTCCTTGCGGCCATGCAGGGCGTCAGCAAAGACCTGTACGAGGCCGCCTGGGTCGATGGGGCCAGCCGCTGGTACCGTTTCCGCCGCATCACCATTCCGCAGATCATGCCGGTGATCGTGTCGATGGCGCTGCTGTCGGCGATCTGGACCTTCAACAGTTTCGAGATCATCTGGATCCTGACCGAAGGCGGCCCGCGCGGGGCCACGACCACCCTCATCATCGACACCTACAAGGTCGCGATTTCCTCGCAACGCTTCGGCGAAGGGGCGGCGCGGGCGGTGGTGATCGTGGTCCTCCTTGCGACCTTCTCGCTGTTCTACCTGTGGTTCCTGAACCGCGTGAACCGCCACTACGGGGCGAAATGATGATCGACCGTCTGACCCTTCTGCAGAAGATCGGCGTCTACATCGCCACGTTCTTCTTCCTCCTCTTCATCCTGATGCCCTTCATCGAGATGCTGCGCGTGTCCCTCCGGCCGATGAGCTACCTCATGACCGCCGACTTCACCTGGTGGTCCGAGGATTTCAGCCTGCAGGCCTACCGCGACATGTGGCAGACCGTGCCGCTGCTGGGGCGCTACATCTTCAACTCGATCTTCGTCGCGTCTGCGGTGACGCTGGTGACGATGATCGTGGTGATCCCGGCGGCCTATGCCTATGCCCGGCTTGAGTTCCCGTTCAAGGCGCTGTCATTGGGCGGTTTTCTCGCCGTGAACATGTTCACCGGGGCCGTCCTTCTGATCCCGCTATACCGCGTCCTGCGCGCGCTCGGGCTTCTCAACACCTACTGGGCGATGATCATCCCAGGGGTCGCCTTCCTGATCCCGACCGGTATCTGGCTCCTGCGCTCCTACCTGGAGAAAATCCCGCGCGAGTTGGAGGAAGCCGCCTTCGTCGACGGCGCTTCCCGCCTCTACACGCTGCGCCGGGTGGTGATCCCGCTGGCGATCCCCGGCCTGATCGTCGTCGGCACCGCCGTCTTCATCGGGGCCTATGCCCAGCAGTTCCTGTTCGCGATCACCTTCAACAACGTCCGCGAGATCCAGCCGCTGCCTGCGGGCCTTTTCGAGTTCGTCGGCTACCAGGACACCACCTGGAACGAGCTGATGGCCGCGGCGCTGACCGGGGTGCTGCCCGTGATGGTCGTGTTCCTGTTCCTGCAGAAATATCTCGTCGCCGGACTGACCGCCGGGGCCGTGAAAGAGTGACCAACCACAACACGTCCAACCAAGGGAGAATATGCATGACCCAATTCAAGACCCTCACCATCGCCGCCGGCCTGATGGCCGGGACGGCCTTTTCCGCGCAGGCACAAGAGCTGCAGTTCATCATGTGCGGCGGCGAAGTGCGCGCGGCCGACCAGAAGGTGATCGACCAGTTCCAGGCCGACAATCCGGGCGTCACCGTCAAGATGGAAGCCGTCGAATGGGGCACCTGCCAGGACAAGTCGATGCAGCTTGCCGCCGCCGGTGACCCGCCGGACGTGGCCTATATGGGCAGCCGCACCCTGCGCCAGTTGGCCAAGAACGACCTGATCATCCCCGTGACCTTCACGCCCGAGGAAGAGGCCGCCTATCAGCCCGGCGTCCTCAGGACCGTGACCAACGGCGGCCAGTACTGGGGCATCCCGCACGCCTTCTCGACCAAGGCCCTCTACATCAACTGCGCCGTGGTCGAAGCCGCCGGGGCCGAATGCAAGGCTCCTGCGACCTGGGCCGAGCTTGTCGCACTGGCGAAGACCGTGACCGACAATACCGACGCCGCAGGCATCGGCATCGCCGGCAAGGATTTCGACAACACGATGCACATGTTCCTCGACTTCCTCTATTCCAACGGCGGCAAGGTCTACAGCGACGACGGCACCCCGGCGCTTGACAGCCCGCAGACCCGCGAGACGCTGCAGCTTTACGCGGACCTCCTGCCCTACATGCAATCGGGTCCGACCGAATGGGAACGCGACCAGATGAAGGATCTCTTCAACGACGGGCAGATCGCCATGTACGTCTCGGGTCCCTGGGGCGAAGGCCAGCACAAGGAGAAGGTGCCGACCCAGATCGTCGCCCCGATCCCGGCCGGTCCGTCGGGTCCCTCGGGCACCATCCTGATCACCGACTCGCTCGCCGTCTTCAAGGGCACCGGCAACGAGGAGCTGGCGATCAAGCTGGCCAAGGCGCTGACGAGCGGCGAGGCGCAGTATGACCTGGACAGCACCTGGGGCCTGACGCCGATCCTGCAGTACGAGAAAGTCGGCATCGCCGACCCCTACTACACCAAGGGCAACTGGCCGATCTTCGTGGCCGGCATCTCGACTGGCGGGCCGGAACCGATGGTCGAGGACTTCAAGGCCTTGCAGGCCGTCTTCACCAACATGATCCAGGGGATCATGCTGGAAGAAGGCACCGTCGACGAACTTGTCACCCAGGCCGGCGTCGAGCTGGCTGCCGTGCGCTGATCGAAAACCGGGGGGCGCAATCCGCCTGCGCCCCCGCCATCCCCCTTTCCGACCCAAGGACGCGCCCATGGCCACGCTAGACCTGCAAGGCATCACCAAAAGCTTCGGCTCGGCCCAGGTGCTGTCCGGCATCGACCTTGCGATCCGCGACAAGGAATTCGTGGTCTTCGTCGGCCCCTCGGGCTGCGGCAAGTCCACGCTTTTGCGCATCATCGCGGGGCTGGAGGCCGCAACCTCGGGCCGCATCCTGATCGACGGCACCGATGTCTCCGACGCGGCCCCCGTGGATCGTGGCATCGCCATGGTCTTCCAAAGCTACGCGCTTTACCCGCACCTCTCGGTCTTCGAGAACATCGCCTTCCCCCTGCGCGTCGCCCGCCTGCCCGAGGCCGAGGTCAGGCAGAAGGTCGGCCGCGCCGCCGACATCCTGCAACTGACCGAGAAGCTGAACCTCAAGCCCGGCCAGCTGTCCGGCGGCCAGCGCCAGCGCGTCGCGATCGGGCGGTCCATCGTGCGCAACCCCAAGGTCTTCCTCTTCGACGAGCCGCTCTCGAACCTTGACGCCGCCCTGCGGGGCGAGATGCGTGTGGAACTCAGCGCCCTGCAACGTGACCTCGACGCCACGATGGTCTATGTCACCCACGACCAGGTCGAGGCGATGACGATGGCGCACCGGATCGTCGTCCTGAACAAGGGCCGCATCGAGCAGTTCGGCACACCGATGGAGCTGTACCACCACCCCGCCACCCGCTTCGTCGCCACCTTCATCGGCCAGCCCAACATGAACCTTCTGCCTGCGACCGTCATCGGCACAGGGGCCGAGGGGCTGACGGTCGAGTTCCAGGGCGGCACGCGGTTGACCCTTCCGGTCGAAGGGACTGCCCGCCCCGGCGACCGGGTCGAGGTCGGCGTCCGTCCCGAGAATCTGCGTCTTGGCCAGGGCATCGCGATGCACCTCCGCGTGCTGGAACGTCTCGGCGGCACCGCCATCGCCTATGGCCAGATGGGCGACGGGCTGAAGCTTTGCGCCGCCCTTTCCGGCGACACCACCGTGCAGGAGGGGGCGGAGATCAGCCTGACCTTCGCCCCCGCCGACGCCCATGTCTTTGACGCGGATGGTCGCGTGATGCGGCGGCGGCAGGCCCCGGCGCTGGCCGCCTGAAAGGAGAACCCGATGCGGATCGTCACCTCGGGCATCGGCCTCAGGGCAGGTCACGTCTTGTCCACGCTGAAGGCCGAGATGCCGGAAGCGGAAGTGGTCGGCTACTACGACCCCCAGCCGACCCATCTTGCGATGATCGGCGAGGATACCCCGCGCTACCCGTCGGTCGAGGCGATGCTCTCGGACGCGCAGCCCGACCTCTACTGCGTCTTCTCGCCGAACGTCTTCCATCTCGACCAGATCCGCGCAGGCCTCGAAGCGGGCGTCCAGGTCTTCACGGAGAAGCCCGTCGTCGTCTCGATCGAGGAAACCCTGGACCTCGCCCGCCTGCTGGCCAGACACGGCGGCACCAACCGCGCCATGGTCGGCCTTGTGCTCCGCTATTCGCAGCACATGGTGGACCTCCGCGCGGCCATGGCGCAGGGCTGGCTCGGCGAGATCACCTCGCTTGAGGCCAACGAACACATCGCCCCCTACCACGGTGCCTTCTTCATGCGCGACTGGCGGCGGAAGACCGGCCTTGCCGGCGGCTTCATGCTGGAAAAGTGCTGCCACGACCTCGACATCTACAACATGGTCACGGGGTCCCGCCCCCAAAGGGTCGCCAGCTTCGGGGGCCGTAAATCCTTCGTTCCCGCCAACGCGCCCAAGTCCAATGCCGAGGCCGAAATCTTCCACGTCAAGAAATCGGTGTGGGAGGCGACTGACGATCCCTTCCAGTCCGACGGCGACATCATCGACTACCAGACCGCGATCCTTGAGTATGAGACCGGCGCGTCCCTCGCCTTCCACACCAATCTCAACACCCCCGACGAACACCGCCGCTTCTGCGTGATGGGCACCCATGGCATGGCCGAAGGCGACTTCGTCCGGGGCTTCCTGAAAGTCACCGCCCGCGACGGCCGACGCCTTGCAGACCACGATTACACGAAAGGCACCGCGATGAAGGGCGCGCATTACGGCGCCGACCAGCTCATGTGCCGCGACATCACCGCCTACCTGCGCAGGCAGGCCCAAAGCCTCCCCGTCTCCATCCTCGACGCGATGGAGGCCGGCATCGCCGCCCTGGCGCTGGATCAGGCCCGCGTGACCGGCCAGGTGGTCGACCTCACGGACACCTGGGCACAGCTCGACGCCCACGGATTGCGCCAATGACCCTCTCCGACTTTCATACTGGCCAAAATATCCCCGCCGGAGGCTCCCGCGCCGCCCCGCGCGCGACCGCATCCCCTTCGCGCGCACCCCGCGCCACCCGCCCCTGTCATCCGTCCCCGGATATCTCCGCCGAAGGTTCCGAACCCGCAACCCGCGCGCCGCATCCGCTCTTGCGCAGCCGCTGCCCCAGGCGTCTCCCCTCCCCCTCGTGGGGAGGGGCCGGGGATGTGGGGCACCACCATCGATCCAGGGCGACCCGATGACCGACCTCTCCCCCGACGCGGGCCAGCACATGGCGCGCGAGATCGCCGAAGCCCCGACGGTCTTCGCGACCTCCGCTGGGCAAGCCGTCACGCTTCCCGACCTTGCCGGCACCCGCGCGATCTACACCGTCGCCCGCGGGTCCTCCGACGCCGCCGCCAACATCCTGTCCTACGAGATCATGCGCGAGACCGG